>NZ_JBIAXM010000001.1:828316-879655 GCF_042896695.1 Streptomyces sp. NPDC001270
CGGGAGAAGCACGCCCATGAACCAGCACGACGGCACCACGGTGCCGCACCCCCCCCCCCCCCCCCCCCCCCCCCCCCCCCGGCCCCGCGCCCCCCCCCCCCCCCCCCCCCCCCCCCCCCCCCCCACCGCCTTGTCCGCATACGTTCGTCCCGCTGCGGGCCGCCGGGCAACGGTGGCTCCCCAAACGGGAGATCGGGGGTGCACACGTGCGCATCGGACTGCTTACGGAGGGTGGCTATCCGTATGTCGGCGGTGATGCGGGACTCTGGTGCGACCGGCTCGTGCGCGGGCTCGGGCAGCACGAGTTCGACGTCTACGCGCTCAGCCGCAGCAGGCGGCAGGAGGACGAGGGCTGGCTCCCGCTCCCACCGCAGGTCAGCCGGGTACGTACGGCACCGGTGTGGACGGCCGAGCACGACGGGTCCCGCTACGGACGGCGCGCGCGCCGGCGCTTCGCCCAGTGCTACGAGGGTCTGGCGCGGGCCGTCTGCCTGGGCTCGGACGATCAGGCGGACCGTTTCGCCAGCGCCCTGTACGGGCTCGCGGAGCTGGCCCGCGACGAGGGCGGACTCGTCGGCGCACTCCGCTCCGAGACCGCCGTGCGCGCGCTGGAGCGAGCCTGCCGCGCGCCCGGTGCGTCGCACACGGCGCGCGAGGCCGGCGTCCCCGACCTCCTCACCGTCGCGGCCCACCTCGAACGCGCCCTGCGCCCCCTCTCCCTCGACTGGTACGAGAACGACGGCCTCGGCTCCGTCGACCTGTGCCACGCGACCTCCGGCGGCCCCGCCGCCCTGTCCGGACTGCTCGCCCACCACTTCTTCGGCGTGCCCCTCCTGGTGACCGAGTACGGCGTACGACTGCGCTCGCACTACCTGACCGCGGGCACCGGCCCCGAGGCCCCCGCCGTACGGACGCTGCTCGCCGCCTTCCAGCGCCGGCTCGCCGCCGAGACCTACGCACGGGCCACCCTCCTCACGCCCGGCAACACGCACGCCCGTCGCTGGCAGGAGCGCTGCGGCGCGGACCGTGCCAAGATCCGTACGGTCTACCCGGGCATGGACGCCGCCCGTTTCGCCGAGGCCGGCGAGTCCGAGGAACGCGCCGACGCGGACACCCTGGTGTGGGTCGGCCGGGTGGAACCCGCCAAGGACCTGATCTCGCTGCTGCACGCCTTCGCGGACGTGCGCGCGGCGCGGCCCGCCGCCCGGCTGCGGATCATGGGCACGGCCGCGGATCCGGAGGACCGGGCCTACCTGGGCCATTGCCGGGCTCTTGCGGCGCACCTCTTCCCGGACGAGGCGGACGGCGCGCACGCGGTCGGGGACAACCCCGTCTCCTTCGACGACATCGGCGGCCCGGAGACCCCGACCCTCGCCGACGCGTACGCCTCCGGCTCCGTGGTCGTCCTGTCCAGCGTCGTCGAAGGCTTCCCCGTCGGCCTGGTCGAGGCCATGTTCTGCGGGCGGGCGACGGTGTCCACGGACGTCGGCGCGGTGGTCGAGGTCATCGGCGGCACGGGCCTCGTCGTACCCCCGCGCAATCCGCGGGCGTTCGCCGAGGCGTGCGTGGCACTGCTGCGTGACCCGGAGCGCCGTGCACGCCTGGGCGCGGCGGCCCGTGCCCGCGCGCTCGAACTGTTCACCGTCGACCAGAACGTCGCGGCATTTCACGGCATTTACCTGGAGATCGTCTCCCGTTGCCCGGTGCGGCGCGTGGTGCTTGACGACGCCGGCGAACCCCTGCCGTTCGCCGACCCGGCCGAGGCGCACATCCCCGGCCGCTGGACCGGCCAGGCCGGCCGGGTTCTCGTCCGTGGCGGACCCGGCTGGGCCGGCGGGGGGACCACAGCGGTACCGGCCGTCCCGGCACCCGCCCCGCTGGCCACCACGGAGGGCGCCCGATGACCGGCCTGGGCGAACTGGACCGCCCCGGAACCCCGGCCAGCCCCGGCGCCTGGAACGCCGACTCGCAGGGCTGGCTCCTCGGCGAACGGGACGATCCGGATGTCACGAGCGGCCCGGATGCCCTGCACGAACCGGACGCCATGAGCAGTCCGGATGCCCTGAGCGAACCGGACGCGACGAGCGAACCGCAAGCGCGGGCCGAACCGGACGCGCAGGACACCGACGAGGGGCATGCGCCCGAGGAACCGGACGTCGCGTCCCGGCTGGGCGCGCCAAGCGGGACCGGTGGGACGGATGTGGCATCCGGCCCGGCCTCAGGTTCGGTGTCAGGTCCGGAATCCGGCGCGGCGCCCGGTGGGAATTCCGGACCGGTGCCCGGAGCCATGTCCAAAGAGGCACCCAACGAGGCGCTCGGTGAGGTGCCCAAAGACGCACCCCAAGACGCACCCTACGAGGTGCCTGAGGTGTCCGAGCTGTCCGAAGGGGTCACCGGTGCCCGGACCGGTCAACGGTCGCTCGGTGGAGGCGGCGATGTCGACGCGGGCCGGGCGGGTACGGCCGTGAAACGCCGGTCGGCCGCCCGACGGGGGCCCGCGGACCCCGTGAAGGCACTGCTGCACCGCCACCGCGACCTGTGCGAACGCGCCGTTGACCCCTTGGAGATCGCCGCGGGCCTGGAGGCACACGGCGTCACCGACCGCACCGCGGCCCGCTTCCGCCACCGCGACGTCTTCTCGCTCGCCGAGGAGATGTACGTACGCGTCCCCCGCGCCAGCGATGCGCCCCCGCCACCCGCCCGGCCCGCCCCGGCCGGCGTACGCGCCGACTGGGCCCTGCGCACCCTCCTGCCCGGCCTCCTGTGCGGGCTCACCCTGGCGGGTCTCCACCTCGCCCACGGCCGCGCGCGCCTTCCGGTGGCTGCCGTCGGCGTCCTCGCCGTGGCGTTCGGTGTCCGGGCGGTACTCCGCCGAGGTCCGCTGAGCACGCCGCCCGGCCCGCACGCCTGGCGCCCCGCCGGCCGCACCCGCATGTCGACCTGGTGGCTGTTCGGTTACTCCCTCCTCGGCGACGGACTGCTCGGCGCTGTCCTCTCCGGCGGCCCCGACGGTCTGCCGAACGGCACCGCGGACGGCCCCTGGCCCCTGACCGCCGCGCCCGTCCTGGCCCTCACCCTGGCCTGCGCCCCGGCCGCCTGGAGCGTCCACCTCTTCGCCACGCGCGCGCGCCGCAGACTCGCCGACAGCCGCGGCCTGGAGGAGTTCGCCGCGGCCGTACGGCCGTTGCTGTTCGGCGCGTTCGCCCTGTTCCTGTGCGTGCTCACCGCGCTGGCCGCCCTGTCCGGCGCGGTCCTGCACGAGCCCGCGGCCTCCCCCGGGACACTCGCCCTCGGCGCCCTCCTCCTGCTGTCCCGCCTCCTCACCGTCCACCACCTCCCGCATCCCGCGGCCCTTGCGCTCGCCGCCGCGGCGGCGGCCGAGACACTGGCGCCGGCCCTGGTCCTCATCGGCCGCCTTCCGGGCTGCGCCTTTCTGGCCACCCCCGTCGAAGCCCTGGTGGACGCCTGGGGTGTGGGCAGTGTCCCGACCCTCGCCTGCGCGGCAGCCGCCGTGGCGCTGCTGCTTCACGCGAGCCACGCCCTGACCCGGGCCTCGGCCCACGCCCCGGCCGAGGAACAGACGTGAACCCACTCGCAGGCGCCCGGCCCCACCGCCGGAGGCGACCGCATCACCTCTTCGGACCACCACACCCCCGTGAAGGAGAAGCCCAGATGACCACCTCCCGACCCGGAGCAGCCGGAGCCACCGGAGCAGCCGGAGCACACACCCCGGGAGCCGAACGATGAGAGTCCTGCTGATCGGAGCCAACGGCTACCTCGGCCGCTTCGTCGCCGACCGCCTGCTGGCCGACCCGGCCGTCCAGCTCACCGCGCTCGGCCGGGGCGACGACGCCGACGTCCGCTTCGACCTAGCGACCGGCAGCCCGGGTGCGCTCACCCGCTTCCTGGACGCGGTCCACCCCGGTGTCGTCGTCAACTGCGCGGGCGCCACCCGCGGCGGTGCCCGCGAACTGACCCGGCACAACACCGTGGCCGTCGCCACGATCTGCGAGGCACTGCGCCGCAGCGGCTGCGGCGCCCGCCTGGTGCAGATCGGCTGCAGCTCGGAGTACGGGCCCAGCCAGCCCGGCTCCTCCACGGCCGAGGACGCCGTGCCCCGCCCCGGAGGCCCGTACGGGGTGAGCAAGCTCGCCGCCACCGAACTGGTCCTCGGATCGGGCCTGGACGCCGTCGTGCTCCGGGTGTTCTCGCCCGCCGGCCCCGGCACCCCGGCGGGTTCGCCGCTCGGCCGGCTCGCCGAGGCCATGCGCCGCGCCATGCAGGCAGGCGACGGCGAACTGAAGCTCGGCGGGCTGGGCAACCAGCGCGACTTCGTCGACGTGCGCGACGTGGCCCGCGCTGTGCACGCGGCGTCGCTCTCCGCCGCGCAGGGCGTCATCAACATCGGCTCCGGCCGTGCCGTCCGGCTCCGGGACGCCGCCGCCGTCCTCGCCCGCGTCGCCGGATATGGCGGTGCCCTGCACGAACTCGACGGACCTCCCGGCCCCCTGCGCGCGGCCATCGGACACCCCCGCACCGATCCCGACCACGCGGCGCCCATGGCGTACCCGTATCCGGATGGCTGTGGCAGCTGGCAGCAGGCCGATGTGCGCACGGCCCGCGACCGGCTGGGCTGGCGGCCTCGCATCAACCTCGAAGAATCCCTCGCCGACATCTGGATGGAGGCCGCATGCCGTATCTGACCCGCACCCCGCAGGGCCCCGGGAGGACGCCTCGGGACGGTGGGGCGCTCCCGGGCGGCGCGCGCACCGGTGTGCACTTGCCCGGCCACTGGGACGACATCGTCTCGCGCACCGGAACGGGTGTCTCGGAATGAAAAAAGCCGTGGCAGTGTTGTTGGCGGAACAACTGTAGTGATTGACCGATCAACGGAGTCCCCGTGTCGCTGCCACCCCTGGTTGAGCCAGCCTCTGAGCTCACCGTAGACGAGGTCCGCAGGTACTCCCGCCACCTGATCATCCCCGACGTCGGGATGGACGGGCAGAAGCGGCTGAAGAACGCGAAGGTGCTCTGTGTGGGCGCCGGCGGCCTGGGCTCGCCCGCGCTGATGTACCTGGCCGCGGCGGGTGTCGGCACGCTCGGCATCGTGGAGTTCGACGAGGTCGACGAGTCGAACCTGCAGCGTCAGATCATCCACAGCCAGGCCGACATCGGCCGCTCCAAGGCCGAATCCGCGCGCGACAGCGTCAAGGGCATCAACCCGTACGTGAACGTGATCCTTCACGAGGAGCGGCTTGAGGCCGACAATGTGATGGACATCTTCAGCCAGTACGACCTGATCGTCGACGGCACGGACAACTTCGCGACCCGCTACCTGGTCAACGACGCGTGCGTGCTGCTCAACAAGCCGTACGTGTGGGGTTCGATCTACCGCTTCGACGGCCAGGCATCGGTGTTCTGGTCCGAGCACGGTCCCTGCTACCGCTGCCTCTACCCGGAGCCCCCGCCGCCCGGCATGGTTCCGTCCTGCGCCGAGGGCGGCGTCCTCGGCGTGCTGTGCGCGTCGATCGGCTCCATCCAGGTCACCGAGGCGATCAAGGTCCTCACCGGCACGGGCGAGCCGCTGGTCGGCCGTCTGATGATCTACGACGCGCTGGAGATGCAGTACCGCCAGGTGAAGGTCCGCAAGGACCCGAACTGCGCGGTCTGCGGTGAGAACCCCACCGTCACCGAACTCATCGACTACGAGGCGTTCTGCGGCGTCGTCTCCGAGGAGGCCCAGGCGGCGGCCGCCGACTCGACGATCACTCCCAAGCAGCTCAAGGAGTGGATCGACGACGGCGACAACATCGAGATCATCGACGTCCGTGAGCCGAACGAGTACGAGATCGTCTCCATCCCGGGCGCCAAGCTGATCCCGAAGAACGAGTTCCTGATGGGCACCGCCCTGGAGAGCCTTCCGCAGGACAAGAAGATCGTCCTGCACTGCAAGACGGGTGTACGCAGCGCCGAGGTGCTCGCGGTGCTGAAGTCCGCCGGTTTCGCCGACGCCGTGCATGTCGGCGGCGGTGTGATCGGCTGGGTCAACCAGATCGAGCCGGACAAGCCGGTCTACTAGGCCCACGCCTTCCCCGGTCCCGCAGGGGCTCGGCACCGCGTGTGCCGGGCCCCTTGCCACTGCCCGCGGCCGGCCGCGGGCCGACGCTCCCGGCGCCGCTACGAGCAGACCTTGCCGTCCTTCGGCACCCTCCCGTCCAGCAGGTAGGCGTCGACCGTCGTATCGACGCAGTCGCTCCCGCCGCCGTACGCCACGTGTCCCTCGCCCTTCCAGGTCAGCTCCACACCGACACCCTTGCCCAGTTCGTCCGCCATCCTGCGGGCGCCCTCGTACGGCGTCGCAGGGTCCCCGGTGGTGCCGACCAGCAGGATCGGGGCCGCACCCGGCGCACTGACCTGCGGGGTGTCGAACTGTCCGGCCACCGGCCAGTCGTAGCACCAGCCGGCCGTGTCCCAGCCCAGGAACTCCCCGAAGACCGGCGAGATCCTGTCGAACTCCGGCAGCCGCTTCTTCGCCTCCTCCGGCGTGGGCCGCCGCTTGTCGTCCAAGCACGATATGACCCGTTGTGACTGGGACGACGTGCCGTACCGCCCCGAGGAGTCACGCTCGTCGTACTCGTCGGCCAGGGACAGCAGTCCCGAGCCGTCGCCTCGCTCGGCCGCTTGCAGGGCGTCGGTCAACTCGGGCCAGCGGGACTGGCTGTACAGCGGCAGGACGATGCCGGTGAGCGCGAGCGACTGGTTGAGTCCACGTCCGGACGAGGTCGGCAGTGGCTTGGCGTCGAGCCGGTCCAACAGGTCCACGATCTTCTGCGAGCCCTTTCGGGGGTCCTCCCCGATGGACTTCAGATAGTCGTCCAGGGCCCGTTGGAATCCGCGTGCCTGGTTCTCGGACTGCCCCACCGAGTCCGCGGTCGGGTCGACGACTCCGTCCAGGATCATCCGGCCCACGTTCTCCGGGAACAGGTGGGCGTAGACACCGCCGAGTTCGGTGCCGTAGGACATGCCGAAGTAGTGCAGCCGGGTGTCGCCGAGGATCAGGCGCATCAGGTCCATGTCGCGTGCGGTGTCGGTCGTCGAGACATGAGCCAGCAGTGTCCCGGCGGCTCGTGCGCAGCTCTTGCCGAAGTCGGCGGCGTCCTTGAAGTACGCCTTCTCCTCGGCCGGGGTGTCCGGGGTGTTGTCCACCGTCTCGGCGGCCTGGACGTCACGGTCACTGCGGCAGCGGACACCCTTGCTGGCTCCGACCCCTCGCGGGTCCCAGCTCACCAGGTCGTACCGCTTGCGCAGCTTGGCGGTGGTGGCGGCGAAGTACGGCATCGACGAGACGCCCGAGGCACCCGGACCGCCGAAGTTGAACAGCAGCGAGCCGATGCGGTCGTCGCCGGTGGCCCGCGCCCGGATGAGGGCGATGCCGATCGTCTTCCCGTCCGGTTCTGACCAGTCCAGGGGTGCCTTGAGCGTGGCGCACTGCCAGTCGGCGCTCGGCGCCGCGGAGTCCGCGGTGGCCTTGCAACGGCCCCAGTCCAGCTTCTGCGAGGTGAGCGAAGAAGGCAGACCCGAAGCGGACGCATCGGCCGGGGCCGTCGTCGACGGTCCCGACCGGTCCTTCCCGTCGCTCCCGTCACCCCCGCCGTCGGACGGTCCGCCACTGCATCCGGCCATCAGCACCGCAGCCGCCACTGCGGCCGTCCACCGTACGAAACGCACCCTGTGCACCCCCTCGCAAGCCCTCCGCACGTCGGTCGCGGAGGGCGGTCAGGCCATGGTAAGCGGATCGAGAAAAGCCCGTTTCAGCCTGTGGATAACTGTCTGACCTGCGAATTCGTCTGGTGGGTCGGGGGAGTCCGGACGAGAGTTCAGACAGTCGGGGCAAGGGCGGGGGAGCGGAGTGAGGGGCGTGGGGCGGGCAAGGGGCGGGCGAGGGAGGAGCGGAGTCAGGAGCAGACGGCGCCGGCTGTCGGCACCTTTCCGTCCAGTAGATAGGCGTTCACGGCGTTCTGAACGCACTTGTCCTTGCTGTCGTACGCTCCGTGCCCCTGCCCCTTGTACGTCAGCTCGACGCCGACGCCCTTGCCGAGCGCGTCCACCATCCGCCGCGCGCCCTCGTACGGGGTCGCGGGGTCGCCGGTGTTCCCCACGACCAGGATCGGCGCGGCTCCCGGCGCGCTCACCTCGGGGTGGTCGGCGGCGCCGGGCACCGCCCAGTTGCTGCAGCTCAGCATGCCCCACGCGAGGAAATCCCCGAACAGTGGAGAGGCCGCGCGGAACGTCGGCAGCTTCCGCTGGATGTCGTCGACGGTGTACCGCGGTTTCTCGTCGGCGCAGTTGATGGCGATGTTCGCCGGGATGATGTTGCTGTACTCACCGTTCTGGTTGCGGCCGTTCATCGAGTCGGACAGCAGCATCAGGATCTTGCCGTCGCCGTCGTACGCCTCCTCCAGGCCCGCGGTGAGGTATTCCCAGAAGTCCTTGGAGTACAGGGACTGCGCGATGCCGTTGGTGGCGTCGGTCTGGGTGAGCTGACGCGGGAAGATGCCCGGGATCGGCTTCTTGTCGAGGTCTTTGAGCAGCTTGGCGATGCGGTTCTTGACGTCCTGAGCGGTGTCCCCGATCGGGCACTCCTCGATCTTCGACGTGCAGTCGTCGGCGAAGTTGTCGAGCGCGAGCTGGAAGCCCTTGGCCTGCCCCAGCGCGCTCTGCTCGGGGTCCTTGGTGGGGTCCACGACCCCGTCGAAGACGGCCCGTCCGACGTGCTTGGGGAACAAGTGGGCGTAGACGCCGCCCAGTTCAGTGCCGTACGAGATGCCGAAGTAGTGCAGCTTTCGGTCGCCCAGGACCCGGCGCATCAGGTCCATGTCGCGGGCGGCATCCGTGGTGCGCACATGCGGAAGGGTCCGCCCGGAGTTCTTCTCGCAGGCCGCGTTGAACTGCTTGGTGCGGTTCACGAGCTGGGCGCGTTCGGCGCTGTTGTCGGGCGTCGCGTCCTGCTGGAAGTACTCGTCGAGCTGTTCGTTGCTCTTGCACTTGACGGGATCGCTGCGGCCGACCCCGCGAGGGTCGAAACTCACCAGGTCGTAGCGGGTGCGCAGTTTCGCGTAGTCGCCGGCGAAGGCGGGCAGCGAGGTGACGCCGCTGCCGCCGGGTCCGCCGAAGTTGAAGATGAGCGAGCCGATCCGCTTGCCCGGGTCACCGTTGGCCCGCGCCCGGATGAGGGCGATCCCGATGGTGTCGCCCTTGGGGTTGCTCCAGTCCAGGGGAGCCTCCATGGTGGCGCACTGCCACGTGCCGCCGCCCGGCAGCGGCGACGGGGGATTGCCGCCGCCCTGGGCCACGGAGGGAGCCGGGCAGTCCTTCCAGTCCAGCTTCTGGGCCAGCAGGTTCCCGTCCCGCGAACCGCCGCCGCAGGCCACGAGCAGGGCGGGCAGCAGGGCGGTGGCAGCCAGGGCGGTGCGGATCCGGGAGGGCCTCATGAACCCATCCTGCGGGCACGCGCGCCCGGGCGCGCGGGACGCGGGCCGTACGAGGTACCGAGCGCTCCGCTCGACGCGCCGTGCCCACGGGGCGCGCCGCCGACCTCCCCCGGGCGCTCGGCTCCCGCCCGGACCCGGTCCACCCCGCCGCCGGCCCGCCCTTGCTCCGACCCGACTGCCCGGCCCCGCCTACAGGGCCCCCCGGCGCGAGAGGTGGTTGAAGGCCAGCCAGCCCGGCAGCACCGGCAGCCACAGCGTGAGCAGCCGGAACAGCAGTACGGCCGGAGCGGCGACCTCCTTGGGGAGGCCGACGGCGATCAGGCCGACGGTCAGGGTGGCCTCCACGGCGCCGACGCCGCCCGGGGTCGGGGCGGCGGAGCCGAGCGCGTTGCCGGCGAGGAAGACGACGGCGACGCTGGCGATGCTGAGCGAGGTCGACTCGTCACCGAACGCGCGGATCGAGGCGTCCAGGCACATCACGAAGCAGGCGGTGAGCAGCAGCATGCCGCCGATGCCCGTGATCAGCTTCTGCGGGCGCTGCAGTACGTCGAGCATGCGCGGCACGACACCCGCGAACAGCGACCTCACGCGCGTGAGGACGAATTTCCGCAGGAACGGCACCGAGGTCACCACGAGTACGAGCACCGCCACCGTCAGCAGACCGGCGATGACCGTACGGGAGGGCGACAGCGACGGCGTCTTCTCGGTGCCGGTCAGATAGCCGAAGGACAGCAGCATCAGGATGTGGCAGCCGAGCCCGAACAACTGGGACGCGCCGACGCTCGCCACCGCGAGCCCGGGGCGCACCCCGGCGCGTTGCAGGAAGCGCGTGTTGAGGGCCACACCGCCGACCGCGGCCGGCGCCACGATCTTCACGAACGATCCGGCGACCTGCGCCGCCACGGTCCGTACGAACGGCACGCGCTCGGGCACGAAGCCCAGGAGCGCCATCGCGGCGGCGACGTAACTGAGCGCCGAGAACGCCACCGCCGCGGCGAGCCAGCCCCATTGGGCCTGCGCGAAGAGGGTGGCGAACTGGATGTGCGTGAGCTGGGTCAGCAGGTAGTAGGCGCCGATGGCGCCTGCGATGAAACTGATCAGCGTGCGCGGTCGCACCCGTTCCAGCCGGGCGGGCTCCACGGGCGCCTGCGGCCTGATCCGCAGCACCTGGTGCCGGATCTGGGTGAGCAGATCCTCCTCGCGGGCCTCTTCCAGGGCCTCGTCGATGGCCCGTTTCTCGGCCCGCTGCTCGGCCCGCGCCGTCTTCTTGTCGGGTTTCTCCAGGGCGGGCCTGCTGTCCTCCGGGGCCGCCTCCAGACGGGCCAGTTTGGCCTGTCTGGATGCCTCCAGGACCGCTTCGCGCTCACGCTGCGCCCGTTCGCGGGCCAGTTTGCGCAGCGTCGCGCGCGTGGAGCGGGTCAGCGCGATCGGCTGGAGCATCGGCAGACAGTCGGCGACGGCGTCGGGGCCGAGGACACCGACCGCGGAGGCGACCGCCCGCTCGGCGCCCACCCGGAGCCCCAGGGTGGTCACCAGCTGCGCGACATCCATACGCAGCAGCAAATCTCCGGCCGCGATCTCACCTCCGCGCAGATCAGTGAGAACCACCGCGCCGGAGGGATCCAGTAGTATCGCGTCGCCCGCGAGCCTGCTGTGTGCAATTCGTCGCGACTGCAAAGCCTGGACCTGGTGCCAGGCCAGGCGCAGCAACTCGTCGGTGATCTCCTCGTCGGCCAGCGAGTCGAGCGTGCGCCCACCGGTGTGCTCGTAGACGAGCATGACGGCGTCGGGGCCCAGTTCGGAGGTGGCGATCAGCCGGGGCGCGTTGGCGCCGGCCGCGATGGCCGCGTACGCCAGCAGTGCCTCCTGCTCCAGTGCCTGGCGCAGCGACTGGAAACTGGAGCGGGTGGTGAAGCCGCGCAGGGTCAGATTGCGCCACGCCCGGTAGAAGAAGCCCTGTGCCTGCTGCTCGCGGTCGACCACGGTGACGTCCAGCGGCGGCCCGTCCTCAAGGGTCACGAAGTAGCGCCGTCCACGGTCGCCGTTCTCGGAGTCCGGGGCCTCTTCGCGGGCGGCGGTCACCGGGTGGAAGCCGACCCGGCGCAGGCCCGCCATCAGTGTCTGCCCGGTGGGCCGGACGTTCGGGGAGCCGACCGCGTACAGCGTGCCGTAGGCGACGGTCCAGCCGATCAGCACCGTCAGGATGATCGAGAACGGCGTCGTGTAGCCGGTGACGAGCATGGAGAACGCGTCGAGCAGCAGCACGATCCACAGTACGGCGCGCCAGCGCGGTCTGCGGGACATGCCGACGGCCGTCATGTACGCGATGACCGGGGCCAGATAGCCGTGCACCGGGTCGGTCAGCGCATGGATGTTGCCCGGGGACGGCTGGGTGAGCGCCTCCTGGATCGAGCTCGGGGCGGCCCGGGCGACCCACAGGTCGGTGGCGAGCGTCACTCCGTGCGCGAGGACCGCCGCCAGGACGCCGTCGGCGATGCGCAGCCCGTCCCGTTTGATCAGCCGCTCGATCGCGAACGCGACCGGCACCAGGAGGATCGCGATGCTCGACGCCAGCCCCGCGATCTTGATCAGCAGATCGGGTGCCTGGCCGGTGCCCTTGTTGATGTCCTGTTCCAGGCCCGAGGTGGTGCCGTGGGCGAAGGCGGCGATCGCCAGGAGCACGACGATCGCCAGCACGCCGACCATCAGACGCATCAGGTCGGAAGGGCGGTGCACGCGCGCGGGGAGGAGCGGCTCGTCGCCCTCGACCTCCTCGATGTGCGCGTCGGCAGGGCAGTCGTTCCCGGGTGCGGTACCGGCGCCGTTCTCCTCCTCGGCGGGGCTGGTGCCGTGCGTCCCGGCGGTGTCCGGGCGCGCCTCCGCGGCAGAGGTGCCCTCCGCGCCCTCGGCGTGCACGCCCTGCTGCTTCATCGCCTCTTCTTGGTCTCGTATCACTGGTCACCGCCCGCACGATGGTGGCATGGCCCGCCGACACACGGCGTCGTCAGGGTGCGATTGCGGGAGCGCACAGTGTGTCGGAAACACCGCCGGAGAGCGAGGGGCAGGCACCGCCCCGCTCGCGTCCCGTTGTCGGTGGGGTGGGGCAGGATGGGGCGAATGAGCGAGGAGAGCCTTTCGGCCCGGGCACCCGACGCGGGGCACCCGGACGCACTGCCGGAGTACGCCGAGCGGGTCCTCGACGTCGCCGAACGGATCCCGCCCGGGCGGGTCATGACGTACGGGGACGTCGCCGAGTGGCTGGAGGAGGGCGGACCGCGCCAGGTCGGCCGGGTGATGGCCCTCTACGGGGGAGCCGTGCCGTGGTGGCGCGTCGTGCGGGCCGACGGAGGGCTGCTCGCGGGCCACGAACTGCGCGCGCTCGGCCACTACCGCGCGGAGGGCACGCCGCTGAAGGAGGCCGGCAGGGCAGCCGAGAGCCACCTGCCGCGACTCGACATGAGACGGGCCCGGTGGGACGGCGGCGGAAGCGCGCAGGGTCACACCTGACAGCTTCCGCCATGGAAGGCCCATTGGGGGAACCGGTGGCCCGTACGAGGGACACGAGGGACGTCCGCGGCATGGCGTACGTTCGTGAGGCGTGGGACACGAGTGCCGCGAGTGCCGTGAGTGCAATGTGGGAAGAGGCAGAAGCGCTGCTTCCGCACCGGACGTCGGCGTAGCGTCGGCCACACGTGTCCCCCTCACCCCGCGGCCACCATCCCGCGCGCGGGACAGCCAGACGAGTACGAGCACCAGGACCGGCGAACCACGTGAGCTCCTCCTCCACCACCAGGTACCTGCCGCACCCCGAGGCGCGGCAGGGGAGCCGTGGCGCCTACCGGCTGGTCCGTACCCCGCCGGCCGAACCCGAGCCCCCTGGTCTGGACGCCGCCCAGCGCGCGGTGGTTGACCACCGGTCCGGACCTCTGCTGGTTCTCGCCGGACCCGGCACCGGCAAGACCACCACTCTGGTGGAGTCCGTGGCCGCGCGGATCGCCCGCGGCGCGGACCCCGAGCGGATCCTGGTGCTGACCTTCAGCCGCCGGGCCGCGACCGAGTTGCGCGACCGCATGGCCCGGCGCGTGGGCGCGGCCCGCGCGCCCCGGGCGACCACCTTCCACTCGTACTCGTACGCCCTGGTCCGTGCCCACCAGGACAGCGACCTGTTCGTGGAGCCGCTGCGGCTGCTCTCCGGTCCCGAGCAGGACGTGACCGTCCGCGACCTGCTCGCGGGCCAGCCGGACCTGGAACGGCTCGGCCTCGCCCATCTGCGCTGGCCGGACGAGCTGCGGGCCTGCCTGACCACCCGTGGTTTCGCCGACGAGGTCCGCGCCGTCCTGGCCCGCAGCCGGGAACTCGGCCTCGGTCCCGCCGCCCTGGACGCCTTCGCCCACCGCATCGGCCGCCCCGACTGGCGGGCCGCCGCCGCCTTCCTCGCCGAATACCTCGACGTGCTCGACCTCCAGGGCGTCCTCGACTACGCGGAACTCGTCCACCGCGCGGTGCTGCTGGCCGGCCGCCCCGAGGTCGCGGCCCGGCTCGCCGCCCGGTACGACGCCGTGTACGTCGACGAGTACCAGGACACCGACCCGGCCCAGGTGCGGCTGCTGCACGCCCTCGCGGGCGGCGGCCGTACTTTGGTCGCCTTCGGTGACCCCGACCAGTCGATCTACGCGTTCCGGGGCGCCGACGTCAACGGCATCCTGGACTTCCCCGCGGCCTTCCCGCGCGCGGACGGCCGTCCGGCACCCATGGAGGTGCTGCGGACCTCGCGCCGCTCCGGAGCCGCCCTGCTGGCCGCCACCCGCCTGCTGACCCAGCGCATGCCCCTGACCAGGCTCCCGGCCGACAAGGTGCGCGCCCATCGCGAACTCGTCCCGGTGCGTGACACCGGCCGCGTCGAGGTCTGCACGTACCCCACGGCAGGCACCGAACTGGACAACATCGCCGACATCCTGCGCAGGGCGCACCTGGAGGACGGCATCGCCTGGAACGACATGGCGGTCCTGGTCCGTGCCGGGTCCCGCACCATACCCACCGTCCGCCGGGCCCTCACCTCGGCCGGGGTACCCCTCGACATCGACGGCGACGACCTGCCGCTGCGCCACGAACCGGCGGTGGCACCGCTGCTGGCCGCGCTCCGGGTGGTCGCGGAGGCAGAGGCGGCGCGGCCGGCTCCTGGCGGCGCAGCAGAGGACGAGGAGCCCAGCGGCAGGGGGCCGGACCGCGGAGCCGATCCCTCCGTGGAACGGCCCTCCGGGGAGGACACCGTCGGGTCCCGGCGGGGCGACAGTTCCTGGCTCGGCACCGAGACCGCACTGACCCTGCTCGCCTCACCGCTCGCCGGCATGGACGCCGCCGACCTGCGTCGGCTCGGCCGGGCCCTGCGCGAAGAGGAGAGAGCAGCGGGCGATCCGCTGCCGCCGCCCTCGGACGAACTGCTCGCGCGGGCGCTCGCCGAGCCCGAGCGGCTGGTCGCGCACGACCCGGCGTACGCCAGGGGCGCGCAGCGCCTCGGCGCGCTGCTGAAGAAGGCCAGGGAACGCCTCGCGGGCGGCGGCACTGCCGAGGAGGCGCTGTGGGAGCTGTGGGAGGGCACGCCATGGCCTGCCCGGCTGGCCCGGACCGCCCGGCGCGGCGGCGCGGCCGGCCGCAACGCCGATCGTGACCTCGACGCCGTGTGCGCCCTGTTCGCCACCGCCGCGCGGGCGGAGGAGCGCACCGGTGGCCGTGGTGCACTCAACTTCCTGGAGGAGATCGACGCCGAGGACATCGCCGCGAACACACTCGCCCAGCGCTCCGTGCGCCCCGACGCCGTCCGGCTGATGACCGCCCACCGCGCCAAGGGCCTGGAGTGGCGCCTGGTCGTGGTGGCCGGCGTCCAGGAAGGTCTGTGGCCGGACCTGCGCCGCCGCGGCTCCCTCCTGGAGGCCGACCGGATCGGCCGCGACGGGCTCGCCGAACCCCTCACCCCGGGTGCGCTGCTCGCCGAGGAACGCCGGCTGTTCTACGTGGCCGCCACGCGCGCGCGTGAACGTCTCGTCGTCACCGCGGTGAAGGCGCCCGCGGACGACGGCGACCGGCCCTCCCGCTTCCTCGCCGAACTGGGTGTCGAGCCCAGGGACGTCACCGGCCGTCCCCGCCGTCCCCTGTCGGTGGTGGCCCTGGTCGCCGAACTGCGTGCCACCACGGTCGACCCGCGCGCGTCCGCCGGTCTGCGCGAGGCCGCCGCCCGCCGCCTGGCCCGGCTCGCCGCGCTCGGCGACGAGGAAGGCCGCCCGCTGGTCCCGTCGGCGCACCCGGAACGCTGGTGGGGCATGTTCGAACCGACCGCGAGCAAGGTGCCGCTGCGCGACCGCGACCAGCCCGTCGTGCTGTCCGGCAGCGCCCTCGACCAGCTCGCCAACACCTGTTCCCTCCAGTGGTTCCTGGGCCGCGAGGTGAAGGCGGACGCACCGGCCACCACCGCCCAGGGGTTCGGCAATGTCGTGCACGTCCTCGCCGACGAGGTCGCCTCGGGGCGCACTCCGGCCGACCTCTCCGTCCTGATGGAACGCCTGGAGTCGGTGTGGAACGCGCTCGCCTTCGACGCGCCCTGGAAGTCGGCGCAGGAGAAGGAGCACGCGCGCGTGGCGCTCGAACGCTTCCTTGCGTGGCACGTCGACTCCAACGGCGTCCGGGCCGGGCGCAAGCCGGTGACCAGCGAGCACGACTTCGACGTCACCCTGGAAGCGGGCGAGTTCGAGGTGCGTGTCCGCGGCCAGATGGACCGTGTGGAGACGGACGGCGAAGGGCGCGCCTACGTGGTCGACTTCAAGACCGGCAAACAGGCGCCCAGTACGGCGGAGGTGGCCCGCCACCCCCAGCTGGCCGTCTACCAGCTCGCCGTCCGCGAGGGCGCCGTCGACGACGCCTTCGACGGCGTGCGCCCCGAACCGGGCGGCGCCGAACTCGTCCACCTCAGGCAGGGCGCCGCCCAACGGGACGGCGGCGAGAGCCTGCCGAAGGTACAGGCCCAGGAGCCCCTGGCGGGCGAGTGGATCGGCGACCTGCTCGCCACCGCCGCCGGCAAGGTCCTCGACGAGCGGTTCACACCGACCACCGGCCAGCACTGCACCCACTGCGCGTTCCGGGCGTCCTGCAGCGCGCGTCCCGAAGGACGGCACGTGGTCGAGTGAATCTCCGCGTATCTCCGCGTAATACCCGTAACGTCACATATCCCCGCATGGTGCCGGTCCCTCCGCGTACGGCGCGTCGTACGCGGAGCCGCGTACGTAACTGCCGTCACGTACGTACTGCGGTGACCTGCGTACTGCTCTGACCTGCGTACTGCTCTGACGCGCGCACTGGTCTTGCGTGCGCGCTGCTGTGCCGTACGTACCGCTGTGCTGTCCAGCCTGGACACGTCATGGTGCCTGGTGCCATCACTCGGGCCGGCCCGTGCCGACACCGGCCGGTCCGGGCCCCCGCGGGCCCCTGCCGACCCATCCCCGCGTCGACTGTCAGTGCCCGCCGATAGCCTCTGCGTCATGCCCGCTCGTATCACCGCCCCCGAGCAGCTCAAGGAGTTGCTCGGCATCCCGTTCACCCCGGAGCAGACGGCCTGCATCACCGCGCCGCCCGCCCCCCAGGTGATCGTGGCCGGAGCCGGATCGGGCAAGACCACCGTCATGGCGGCCCGCGTGGTCTGGCTGGTCGGCACCGGTCAGGTCGCCCCCGAACAGGTCCTCGGCCTGACCTTCACCAACAAGGCCGCCGGAGAACTCGCCGAGCGCGTCCGCAAGGCACTGGTCAACGCAGGCGTCACCGACCCCGACGTCATCGACCCGGACAACCCGCCGGGGGAACCGGTCATCTCCACCTACCACGCCTTCGCGGGCCGCCTCCTGGCCGACCACGGCCTGCGCATCGGGCTGGAGCCGACGTCCCGGCTCCTCGCCGACGCCACCCGCTACCAGCTCGCCGCGCGCGTGCTGCGCGAGGCCCCCGGCCCCTACCCGGCACTCACCCGCTCCTTCGCCGACCTGGTCAGCGACCTGCTCGCGCTCGACGCCGAACTCGCCGAACACCTCGTACGTCCCGAGGACCTGTGCACCTGGGACACCGGGCTGCTGCGCACCCTGGAGGGCACGAAACTCACCAATGCCGACCTGCGCAAGGTCCCCGAGGCAGCCGCGGCCCGCCGCGAACTCGCCGGCCTGGTGCTGCGCTACCGGGCCGCCAAACGCGACCGCGACCTGCTCGACTTCGGCGACCAGATCGCGCTGTCCGCCACCCTCGCCGCGATCCCGGAGGTCGGCCGGGTACTGCGCGAGGAGTTCCGTGTGGTGCTGCTCGACGAGTACCAGGACACCTCGGTGGCCCAGCGGGTCCTGCTGGCCGGGCTGTTCGGCGGGGGCACCGGTCACCCCGTGACCGCCGTCGGCGACCCCTGCCAGGCGATCTACGGCTGGCGCGGCGCCTCCGTCGCCAACCTCGACGACTTCCCCGAGCACTTCGCGCACCCCGACGGCCGCGCCGCCACCCGGCAGGCGCTCAGCGAGAACCGCCGTAGCGGCGGCCGTCTCCTCGACCTCGCCAACGGCCTCGCCGCCCCCCTGCGCGCGATGCACGCGGGCGTGCAGGCCCTTCGCCCGGCCCCCGGAGCCGAGCGTGACGGCACGGTCCGCTGCGCCCTGCTGCACACCCACGGCGAGGAGATCGCCTGGCTCGCCGACTCCATCGCCCACCTCGTACGGACCGGGAAGGCGCCCGGCGAGATCGCCGTCCTGTGCCGCACGGCGACCGACTTCGCCCAGATCCAGGGCGCGCTCGTCGCCCGCGACATCCCCGTCGAGGTGGTCGGTCTCTCCGGACTGCTGCACCTGCCCGAGGTCGCCGACCTCGTCGCCGTCTGCGAAGTCCTCCAGGACCCCGGCGCCAACGCCTCCCTGGTGCGCCTGCTGACCGGCCCGCGCTGGCGGATCGGCGCCCGCGACCTCGCCCTGCTGGGGCGGCGCGCCCGCCTCCTCGTGTCCCACGCGCGCGTGGACGCCGACGACGACCCCGACCGCAGGCTCGCCGAGGCCGTCGAGGGGATCGACCCGTCCGAGGTGATATCGCTCGCGGACGCGCTCGACACCTTCCTGGAGTCCCCCATGGACGGGGACGGCACCGACGACGGGCTGCCCTTCTCCGCGGACGCGCGCGTGCGCTTCGCCCGCCTCGCCGCCGAACTGCGTGAACTGCGGCGCTCCCTGTCCGACCCGCTGATGGACGTCCTGCACCGCGTCCTCGCCGTCACCGGCCTCGAAGTGGAACTGTCGGCGTCCCCGCACGCCCTTGCGGCCCGCCGCCGCGAGACCCTGTCGAACTTCCTGGACGTCGCCGCCTCCTTCGCCGCGGGCGAGAGCGAGGCCACACTGCTGGCCTTCCTGGGCTTCCTGCGCACCGCCGCCCAGTACGAGAAGGGCCTCGACAACGCCCTGCCCGGAGGGGAGAACACCGTCAAGGTGCTCACCGCGCACAAGTCCAAGGGCCTGGAATGGGACGTCGTCGCCGTGCCCGGCCTGGTCACCGGTACCTTCCCCAGCGCCCAGGGCCGGGAGAAGTGGACCTCGCAGGCCAAGGTGCTGCCGCACGGGCTGCGCGGTGACGCCGACACCCTGCCCGACCTCGCGAGCTGGGACTCGCGGGGCATGCGGGCCTTCCACGAGGACATGAAGGACCACCAGCACACCGAGGAACTCCGCCTCGGTTACGTCACCTTCACCCGTCCCCGCTCGCTGCTCCTCGGCTCCGGCCACTGGTGGGGACCCGCGCAGAAGAAGCCCCGCGGCCCCTCGGAGTTCCTGTGGGCGCTGCACGACCACTGCGCCGCCGGGTACGGCGAGATCGAGGCATGGGCGGACGAACCCGAAGAGGGCGAGGAGAACCCGGTCCTGCACGAGGCGGCCGCCGACCGGGCCTGGCCGCTGCCCCTGGACAGTGACGCCCTGGCCCGCCGCCGGGCCGCCGCCGAGACGGTCCTCGCCCACCTGGACGGCCTCCCCTCCCAGGTGGCCGGCCGTCCCGCGGCCCCGCACGGCCGCGGCAGCCTCGACGACCCGGACTGGCCACCGCCTCCGGACGACGACGCACCCTTCGACGCCGAATCCCCCCATGGCCCCTACGAGAACCAGCCCCCTCACGACCTCTACGAGGACGAGCCCTCCCTCGTTGCCTACGGGGAGGACGAGTCCCCCTTCGCTCCCGACGCGGACGAGTCCCCCTTCGCGGAGGACCCGGCCGACTGGGACCAGTGGTCCGCCGACCGTCCCGCGGTCCCGCACCAGGCGGGCCCGCCCGCCCCGCCGGCGCCCGCCCGCCCCCGCCCCACCGAGCCCGAGCACACCGGCCTCACCCCCGAGGAAGCCCGCACCATCGCCTCCTGGGACCGTGATCTCGACGCGCTCACCGGAGAACTGCTGCGCGCGCGGGAGCGTGTGACGGACGTCCCACTGCCCGCCACGCTGACCGCGACCCAGGTGCTGCGCCTGGCTGCCGACCCGGACGGGCTCGCCCAGGAACTCGCCCGCCCGATGCCCCGCCCCCCGCAACCGGCCGCGCGCCGAGGCACCCGGTTCCACGCGTGGGTGGAGGCTCGCTACGAAGAGTTGACGCTGCCGATGCTGGAGCCGGAGGAACTGCCCGGCACCGAGGCCGAGATCGCCGACGAGCGTGACCTGGAGGCGCTCAAGGAGGCATTCGAACGCACCGAGTACGCACGCCGCACGCCCTTCCGCGTCGAGGTTCCCGTCCAGCTCGCCCTGGCCGGGCGCCTGGTGAGAGGCCGGATCGACGCCGTCTACAAGAACGGCGACGGCGACACGGCGACGTACGAGATCGTCGACTGGAAGACCGGCCGCGGCCGCACCGCCGACCCGCTCCAGCTCGCGGTGTACCGGCTGGCCTGGGCCGAGCAGCAGGGCATACCGCCCGAATCCGTCACCGCCGTCTTCCTCTACGTGCGCAGCGGCGAGGTCGTACGACCGGTCGGCCTGCCGGACCGGGCGGCGCTCGAAAGGCTGCTCACCGGGGAGCCACGGCCTGAGCCCCCGGTGTGACGAACAGCCCGATCAGGATGCCCGTACGGGCCGATAGGCTCGATGTCATGAGCCAGACCCCGGACAGCGCCGTCCGCGCGTACATCGAGCAGCACCGTCCCGCCTTCCTGGACGACCTCGCAGAGTGGCTGCGCATCCCGTCCGTGTCGGCGCAGCCCGACCACGCGCCCGACGTACGGCGCAGCGCCGACTGGCTCGGCGCCAAACTCAAGGAGACCGGTTTCCCCACCACCGAGGTCTGGGAGACCCCGGGAGCCCCTGCCGTCTTCGCCGAGTGGCCTGCGGACGACCCCGGGGCGCCCACGGTCCTCGTCTACGGCCACCACGACGTCCAGCCGGCCGCCCGCGCGGACGGCTGGGACAGCGAGCCGTTCGAGCCCGTGGTCCGGGACGGCCGCCTCTACGCGCGCGGGGCGGCCGACGACAAGGGCCAGGTGTTCTTCCACACACTCGGCGTCCGCGCCCACCTCGCCGCCACCGGCCGCACCGCCCCCGCCGTCCACCTCAAACTGCTGATCGAGGGCGAGGAAGAGGCCGGTTCTCCGCACTTCCGGGCGCTCATCGAGGAGCGGGCCGACCGGCTCGCCGCCGACGCCGTGATCGTCTCCGACACCGGGATGTGGTCCGCGGACACCCCCACCGTCTGCACCGGCATGCGCGGCGTCGCCGAGTGCGAGATCCGGCTGTACGGACCCGACCAGGACATCCACTCCGGTTCCTTCGGAGGCGCCGTGCCCAACCCGGCCACCGCCGCCGCCCGTCTCGTCGCCGCCCTGCACGACGAGCACGCGCGCGTGGCGATCCCCGGCTTCTACGACGGCATCGTCGAACTCACCGACCGCGAGCGGGAACTCTTCGCCGACCTGCCCTTCGACGAGCCGCAATGGCTGCGCACCGCCAAGTCGCACGCCGCCCACGGCGAAGCCGGACACACCACCCTGGAACGCGTCTGGGCACGTCCCACCGCCGAGGTCAACGGCATCGGCGGCGGCTACCAGGGCCCCGGGAACAAGACGATCATCCCGTCCTCGGCGATGGTGAAGCTCTCCTTCCGGACGGTCGCGGGCCAGGACCCCGACCACGTCGAGAAGGCCGTCCGCGCCTGGGCTGCGGACCAGGTGCCCGCGGGGATCCGCTGCGAGATCGACTTCGGCAGCGCCACGCGCGCGTGCCTGACCCCACTGGACCACCCCGCCCTGCAGTCCGTCGCCCGCGCCATGGGCCGTGCCTTCGGAAAGCCTGTCCGCTTCACGCGCGAGGGCGGCTCCGGACCGGCCGCCGGCCTTCAGGAGGTCCTCGGCGCCCCTGTCCTGTTCCTGGGCATCTCCGTACCTTCCGACGGCTGGCACGCGCCCAACGAGAAGGTCGAGCTCGACCTGCTGCTCAAGGGCGTCGAGACCAGCGCCTACCTGTGGGCCGACCTGGCAGAGAACTGGCGCCATGAGCCCTGAAGCGGTGCCGTGCGGAGCGCCCGCGCCCGCGCGGCACACTGGAAGGACCGTCCTGCCCGCACCGCACCCGCCCGACCCGGTTCCCTCCTGCCCTTCGATCCGCTGAACCGCCCGCCGAACCCAACCGTTCCACTGGGGGAGTTGGAAGCACCCGTGACCACCTGGACCGACCAAACCGCCGACCGACCCATCTCGCTCACCGCTCCCAGCGGCATCGACCGCGCCGCCCACCACCGCCTCGACGAGGCATGGCTCGCGGCGGCGTGGAGTCACCCCACCACCCGCTGTTTCGTGGTCTCCGGCGGCCAGGTCCTCATCGACGAGACGGCGGACGGCCGCACCGAACTCGTCATGACCCCGTCCTTCGAGGCCCCCCTCACCGAGGCACACCGCTACTTCCTGGGCACCGACGACGACGGGGTGAGCTATTTCGCCCTCCAGAAGGACTCGCTGCCCGGCCGTATCGACCAGTCCGCCCGCCCCGCCGGGCTGCGCGAGGCAGGGCTGTTCCTGTCGCCGCGTGACGCCGGTCTGATGGTGCACGCGGTCGGTCTGGAGAACTGGCAGCGCACCCACCGGTTCTGCTCGCGCTGCGGTGAGCGCACGGTGATCGCCGCCGCGGGGCACATCCGCCGCTGCCCGGCCTGCGGCGCCGAGCACTACCCGCGTACCGACCCCGCCGTGATCATGGCGGTCACCGACGACGAGGACCGCATCCTGCTCGGCCGCCAGGTCCACTGGCCCGAGGGCCGCTTCTCCACGCTGGCCGGGTTCGTCGAGCCCGGCGAGTCCATCGAGCAGTCGGTGCGCCGCGAGGTCTTCGAGGAGGCCGGCATCACCGTCGGCCCGGTCGAGTACGTCGCGAGCCAGCCCTGGCCGTTCCCGTCCAGCCTCATGCTGGGTTTCATGGCCCACGCCACCTCGACCGACATCGAGGTCGACGGCGACGAGATCCACGAGGCGCGCTGGTTCTCCCGCGAGGAACTGCGGGCCGCCTTCGAGTCCGGTGAGGTACAGCCGCCGTACGGCATCTCCATCGCCGCCCGTCTCATCGAGCTGTGGTACGGCAAGCCGCTGCCGACCCGCAGCTTCGTCTGAGAACCGGCGCGGCGGCGGCGAGCCGAGGACGCCGAGTGACGAGCAAGGGGTGGCGGTCCCGGCCGGGACCGCCACCCCTTGTACGTCGTACGGGGCTGGTCAGGCGCTGATCTTCTGCTTCACCTGTGCCAGTGACGGGTTCGTCAGCGTCGAACCGTCGGCGAAGAGGACGGTCGGCACGGTCTGGTTGCCGCCGTTCGCCTTCTCCACGAACGCGGCGGACTCGGGGTCCTGCTCGATGTTGATCTCGGTGTACGCGATGCCCTCCCGGTCCATCTGGCTCTTCAGCCGACGGCAGTATCCGCACCAGGTCGTGCTGTACATCGTCACAGTGCCCTGCATCTCGCTCGCGCTCCTCTGACAACTCGGGGAAGGTCGTCCGCTGGAGCAACGTACGCCATCGGGCCGGCATTCCCGCCGGGGGTATACGGCCGGACACGGCCCCTGCGGCGTCGAGGTGGCTCACCGACGTGCCGCATCGACGTGGGCAACGAACAGCCCCGACGCGGGCGACGAAGTGGCCCATCGAACACCGCACAACGTGCCGCATCGATGTGCCTCACGAACAGACCCGATGCCTGCCGCAGAACGTGTCACCTGCCGCATTAATACGACTGCAAGGGTCTGCCTGTGGACAACCACCACAGGCGTCACCGGCGACCTGGCAGCATGGCCGTGTGACAGCAGCAACGCACTCCACCCTCTTCCCGCAGGCACCGGACTCGGCCGACGCGGTGCTCGAAGGGCTCGACCCCGAGCAGCGCGAGGTGGCCACCGCCCTGCACGGCCCGGTGTGCGTGCTGGCCGGGGCCGGCACGGGCAAGACACGGGCGATCACCCATCGCATCGCCTACGGAGTGCGGGCGGGCATCCTCCAGCCGTCCACCGTGCTCGCGGTCACCTTCACCAACCGTGCCGCCGGCGAGATGCGCGGCCGTCTGCGCCAACTGGGCGCGCAGGGTGTCCAGGCCCGCACCTTTCACTCCGCCGCGCTCCGTCAGCTCCAGTTCTTCTGGCCGAAGGCGATCGGCGGTGCCATGCCCCGGCTCGTCGACCGCAAGATACAGCTCGTCGCGGACGCGGCCGCCGCCTGCCGCATCCGCCTCGACCGGGGCGAGCTGCGCGATGTCACCGCCGAGATCGAATGGTCCAAGGTCACCCAGACGATCCCCGGCGACTATCCGCTCGCCGTCGTCAAGGCCGGCCGTGAGACCCCCCGCGACGCGGCCGAGATCGCCCAGCTCTACTCGGTGTACGAGGACCTCAAGCGGGACCGCTCGGTCATCGACTTCGAGGACGTCCTGCTGCTGACGGTCGCGATCCTGCAGGACCGGCACGACGTCGCCGAGCAGGTCCGCGCCCAGTACCAGCACTTCGTCGTCGACGAGTACCAGGACGTCAGCCCCCTCCAGCAACGGCTGCTGGAGCTGTGGCTGGGCACCAGGGACAGCCTGTGCGTGGTCGGCGACGCCAGCCAGACGATCTACTCGTTCACGGGGGCGAGCCCTGATCACCTCCTCGACTTCCGGGTCCGCCACCCCGGCGCCACCGTCGTCAAGCTGGTCCGGGACTACCGCTCCACCCCCCAGGTCGTGCACCTGGCCAACGGCCTGCTCGCCCAGGCCCACGGCCGGGCCGCCGACCACCGCCTGGAGTTGGTCTCCCAGCGGACCGCGGGTCCCGAGCCGGTCTACACCGAGTACGTGGACGAGCCTGCCGAGGCCGAGGGCGCGGCCCGCCGCATCCGCGAACTCATCGACGGTGGGGTCCCGGCCGCCGGGATCGCGATCCTGTTCCGTACGAACTCCCAGTCCGAGACCTACGAGCAAGCCCTCGCCGACGCCGGGGTGCCCTACCAGTTGCGCGGTGCCGAGCGGTTCTTCGACCGTCCCGAGGTGCGCAAGGCGGGCATCGCACTGCGCGGCGCGGCCCGCTTCGGCGGCAACGACGCGCTGCTGGACGACGCCGTCGACCTGCCCTCCCAGGTGCGCGCGGTGCTGTCGGTGGATGGCTGGACCACCGAGCCCCCGGCCGGCTCCGGAGCGGTCCGGGAGCGCTGGGAGTCCCTGGCGGCCCTGGTCGGCCTGGCGCACGACTTCGCGGCCGCCCGGGCAGGCGCCACCCTGGGCGACTTCGTGGCGGAACTCGACGAACGGGCGAACGCGCAGCACGCCCCGACCGTCCAGGGCGTCACCCTCGCCTCGTTGCACTCGGCCAAAGGGCTGGAATGGGACGTCGTCTTCCTGGTCGGCGTCGCCGAGGGAATGATGCCGATCAGCTATGCCAAGACCGACGACCAGGTCGAGGAGGAGCGACGGCTCCTCTATGTGGGGGTGACCCGTGCGCGGGAGCGGCTGTATGTCTCCTGGTCGCTCGCCCGGTCCCCCGGCGGTCGCCCCAGCCGCAGACCGAGCCGATTCCTCGACGGCCTGCGCCCTGGTTCAGCGGCCACGGTCGGCCGTTCGGCGGGCGGCGCCCCGGGTGGTATCGAGCGGGGCGCGGTGACGGGCGCCGCGCCCGTGCCCCGGCGCACCCAGCGCACCCCGGCCCGGTGCCGGGTCTGCGGCCGCACGCTCACCGACGCCGGCGAGATGAAACTGATGCGCTGCGACGACTGCCCGTCCGACATGGACGAGGGCATCTACGAGCGGCTGCGCGAGTGGCGTGCGGAGCAGGCACTGCGTACCGGCCAGCCGGACTTCTGCGTGTTCACCGACAAGACACTGATGGCCATCGCCGAGTCCGTGCCCGACGACTATCCCGAGCTGTCCCGGATCCCCGGCGTCCGGGCCCGCAAGCTCAAGCTCTACGGGGCCGAGGTTCTGGCCATCTGCGCAGGCCGGAGTGTCGGGGCAGAAAGCGGACACGACTGATCCGAACTCGTCGAAAAAACAGTTTGCGCACGGCCCGGCAATCCCCATAGGTTCTAGGCACGGAAACAGCGGCCTTCTCGGAGGCACTGATTCCGTGTTCTACTTGCATATCTGAGCGGACTGGCTACCCCAGTCCCCCGAGACGCCGAGAGGAGGCGAGTCCAGTGATCAGCATCAACATCAGCACCAGCGTCAGCGTCGATTCCGTCAGCGCGGCCAAACTGACCGATCGCTCGACCGTCTCCTCGTGCATGCTCGGCGCCTCAGCCCTGGCCACCGGTCTGTCCGGCGTTCGTGCCGCACGTCCGGTGTCCTCCGTGTCTCTCGCGGGTCTCCCCGTCGATGAGCGCAATGAGCGACCGACCAAGGCACTGGAAGCAGTCGTGGCACAGGCGCAGGTCTATGCCTTTGCAGCGGCCGGTGCCGGATTCCGGAAGCAGACGACGCAGCACCACCTGATGTGGGCCTTCCGTGGGCCAGAACCCTGGAGTGATCCAGCCTGATCGATCAGGCCGGCGCCTTCAGGGCCGCGGAACCCCATCCGGGATCCGCGGCCCTTCTGTTTTCCCCGAACGGGGATGACGGGCGAAGGGGCCTCGGGACAGGAAAAGAACCCGGTACCAAGCCGAAACCCGGTCAACCAGACCGGACCGACCAGACGAGGAAGACGAACCGTGCAACTCGAAGCGCACGCCCCGTCCGTACCGCCTTCAGAAACGATCCCCCCGCCCGTCCCCACGGAGGACTCCGCCTTGATCCCGCTCACTGCGCTCACCGCGCTCGACGACGCCATCGAGAACCTCGGCGTACCCGTCCCCTGCCGTTCCTACGACCCCGAGGTCTTCTTCGCGGAGTCGCCGGCGGACGTCGAGTACGCCAAGTCCCTCTGCCGTACCTGCCCGCTGATCGAGGCGTGCCTCGCCGGGGCCAAGGAGCGGCGTGAGCCCTGGGGCGTCTGGGGTGGCGAGCTGTTCGTCCAGGGTGTCGTCGTCGCCCGGAAGCGGCCCCGTGGCCGTCCGCGCAAGAACCCGGTCGCGGCATGAACATCCTGGGAACCATCGATCGCCCCCTCACGCACGACCCCAAGAAACAGGCCCCGATGAAGCCGTCAACCAGCGAGCCCACTGGCTTCGCGACCCCGGATTTCACCACCACCGGCGCGATCGACTCGCGTCAGAACAGGACCCGAGAGATGCAACTCATCCCAGAAGCCCTGGCTCGTGCGCATATGCACGACCGGCTGCACGATGCCGACCGGGAGCGCCGGGCCCTGCGCCTGGCGACCGCCCGGCGGATGCAGCGCCGGGCCGAGCGCGCCTCGCTGCGTGCCCGCCGTGCTCTCGCCATGGCAGTGATGCAGTAGCCGACCACACCTGAAGCGGTGGCCTCCCGGTCCAGGGAGGCGAAGCCTCCCCGCGGGGGCCGGTCCGTCCGAACGGACCGGCCCCCGCGGTGCGTTGCGCCCGTTCAGCCCGGCCGTGGAGTTATCGTCACCGAGTGACGAGTCTTTCCGGAGACGGTGACCACGGCGGCCCCACCACGGAGCCCCATCCCCTCGTGTGCGCCCGCTGCGGCACCCCCTCTGCCGGCCCCCAGCCCGTGACCTGGACCTGTTCCGTGGAGAACGGAGTCCGTCAGTACTTCTGCGACCACTGCTCCCGGGAACACCTCAGAGCGATCGAGGGCCGGCTGGACTCGGCCTCGTGGTGAACGGGCTCACGCCTGTGCGGCCGGCTCCTGCACGGTCGGATCCTCCTCGGCGCCGAATCCCGGAAGCCACTCCTCCAGCTCCTCCCGCAGTCGCACCGTCGCACCCAGTTGGCACAGGACGCCGATGGTGCTCAGCGTCACACGGTGGATCAGGAGGTAGGCCGGGGGCAGGTTGAGCTGCTTGCCGAGCTGGTAGGCGGGGGAGCGGGGATCGGCGATGCGGGCCGCCTGACTGCGCATCCAGGCGCGGGTGAAGGTGAACTCGTCCACCCGGGCCGGTTCGATGATCGGCAGGAGGTAGTCGAGGACGGCGTCCGGGTCAAGTTCTATGGAGTCCTTGACGAAGCCCTCGGTCCGGAGCATGTCGTAGACCGCGTCGGCCTCGCCGTCCAGGGTCATGCGCAAGGAGTCGCCGATCGGTGTCGGCAGACCGCCGGGGAGGCGGTCGACGGTGCCGAAGTCCAGAACGCCCAGGCGCCACTCGCCCTCGCCCTCCGGCACGCCGGGGAGCAGACGGAAGTTGCCCGGATGGGGGTCGGCGTGCAGGAGGCCCGTGCGGGCCGGACCCGAGAAGAGGAAGCGGGCCAGGAGCTGACCGGCCCGGTCACGCTGTTCCTGCGTACCGTCCGTGATCACCTCCGAGAGCGGGATTCCCTCGATCCACTCGGTGACCAGCACCTGGTCGCACTGGTGCACCACGGCCGGGACCACCACGTCCGGGTCGTCCCTGAACTCGTCCGCATGTGCCTGCTGGGCCTGGGCCTCCAGTCCGTAGTCCAGCTCCTCGGAGACGCGGTCCCGCAGCTCGGAGATCAGCGGTTTGACGTCCATGCCCGGGACGAGCGGCCCCAACAGACGGGCAAAGCGACTCAATTGGCTCAAATCAGACAGAAGGGCTTCGCCGGCTCCCGGGTACTGCACCTTGACCGCCACCTCGCGGCCGTCGCGCCACACCGCCTGGTGCACCTGGCCGATCGAGGCCGCCGCGGCCGGCTTGTCCTCGAACTCCAGGAACAGCTCGCGCCACTCCGCCCCGAGCTGCGCCTCCAGGACCGCGTGCATGGTGCGGGTGGGCATCGGGGGAGCCGCTTCCTGGAGCTTGGTCAGGGCCGCCCGGTAGGGGCCGGCGACCTCCTCGGGCAGCGCCGACTCGAAGACCGAGAGGGCCTGCCCGAACTTCATCGCACCGCCCTTCAGCTCGCCGAGGACCTTGAACAACTGCTCCGCCGTCCGCTGTTGCAGCTCGCGGCCGACGATCTCCGCGGACTCGCCCACGATCCGCTTGCCCAGGCCCCAGGTCGCCCGGCCGGCGAAGCCGAGCGGGAGCGCGGCGAGCTTGGCGGTCCGGGTGACCGCCTTCCGGGGAAGATCAGACATGCGCCCTCCAAGTCCCAGCCGGCCGCGCCGCGTCCATGGTGCCTCGTTGCTCAGCCGACGGCCATTGCTCCCCCATTGTCGCGTGCGGTTCCCCGTCCGTGGAGATGTGTTCCTCGTTACCCCGCTCCGCGGCCCCACAGGGGCAGGCGGGATGGGGCGGGACGGGCCGCGCGTGCCACTGCAACCCCGGCAGCGCGGCCTCCCAGCGCGCGCCGGTGCTCGATGGCGACTCCCCGTCGAGGAAGGCGAGCGCGTGCGCGGCGGCCAGCCCGGCGGTCGTGGCCGCCAGCGCCAGGTCGCACGGGGCCACCGGGCGCGCCCGGCCGGAGCGCCACTGCGCGACCAGGCGGGGCCAGACCGGGTCCCGGTCCGTGCGCTCCCGGTGCAGACAGCCGGCGCAACCGGTCTCGCCCGGCAGGACCAGCGGCCCGACGACCGCGGTCGCCTCCACGACGCCGCAGTGGAGGTGGGGTGTTCCGGAGATCAGGAACGGCTCGGTGGCGCCCGGGTCCGGGGCGTGCACGAGGACGTCGTCGCGCGGTGCGAGGATCACCAGGGAGAAGCCGGGGTCGTCGGCGGGGGACGGACAGGTGCGGGCGCGGCGCGGTGGGCGGTCCGGCGCCGCCCGGCGGACCGCCTGCCGCGCGGCCTCGGCCCGGCGCTCACCCGCCGATTCGGCGGGCAGCCCGCCCGGGGCGACGTCCCACGGCTCGACCTGGCCGCCGTCGCGCACGTCGACCTCGCCGACCCCCGCGCCCGACAGCAGCGAGGCGAGGACGGCGCCGACCCGGCCGGCGCCTCTGACCTGTACACGCAGCGAGCGGCGGGCCGCCAGGCGGGCGAGCGCGTCGCCCGGATCGGAGGTCGTCAGGGACAGCGATGCCAGATCGGGGCGCAGCCGGTCGAGGACGTCCTTCTTCTCCCGCAGTGCCGCGCCCGCGGGCCCGCCGCCTCGCGCGTCGTCGAGCAGTCCGGCCCGCGCGAGCCGGCGGACCAGCACGTCGACCTGGTCGCCGGGCAGATCCATCCGGTGCCCCTCGTCGCGCAGGAGCGGCAGCCCCCGGGCGCCGTTGAGCAGTTCCAGGAAACTGCCCGTCGCCGTGTCGACGGGGCCGAGCGTCAGGGCGTGCGCCGGTGTCATGCCGAACTGCACGGTGTTGAGGTCGCGCCAGCCGCGGCGGAACGCGGGCTTCATCATCGGATGCATCTTTTCCCCCGTAAGAACCGGTAATTCCTTTTCGATAAATCAAGATCCAGAGAAGTTCCCTGTGTGTCTCCTGTGTCGGACGGGGCCGGTCACGCCTCGTCGACGAGTGCCAGCATGCCCATCGCGGCGAGTCGGCGCCGAAAGTTGTCCACAGGCGGTGAGTATTCGTCGTACAAATCAGACGCATGGTGGGGGAACAACGCTGATCCGTCCCGGACCCGGGACTTCCCCCATGTGCAGCGGGTAACGTCAGGGCGTGCCCGCCGACCCACCGCACCGCGCCGGAAAGCCACAGCGCAGCACGACGAGTCAGCCGCCGAACGGCTCGGGGACGAGCGCGATCGAGGTCCGCAGAAGCGCCCGGCGCCGTCGGACGGTCTCCGCGTACCGCGAGGGCGATCGCACCGTCGTGCTGATCCCCGCCCGGATGTCCGAGGCGGAGGAGCGACGCTGGGTGACCCTCATGCTCGACAAACTCGCCGCCCAGGAGAACCGGCGGGTGCTGGGCGACGCGGAACTGTCCGAGCGTGCCCAGCGGCTGTCGGACCAGTACTTCGACGGCCGGGCCCGGCCCGCTTCCGTGCGCTGGGTCACCAATCAGAACACGCGCTGGGGTTCCTGCACTCCCGCCGAGGGCAGCATCCGGCTCTCGCACCGCCTCCAGGGCATGCCCGAGTACGTCATCGACTACGTCCTCTGCCATGAACTCGCGCATCTGCTGGTGCCCGGACACGGGCCGCGGTTCTGGCGGCTGCTGGAGGCGTACCCGCGCACCGAGCGGGCGCGCGGCTACCTGGAAGGGGTGGCCGCGGCGGACCGGCTGCCCCACGGACCCGGCGCGCAGGACGAGTGAACGGACCTCCGTGGCGGACCCCGCCGCGGGGCGGAAGGCCCTTGTGTACCGGGTCTGTACCGGCTTCGTCCGATGTCAGAGTTTGCCGTTAGCCTGGCGCGACGCACTCGCATTCGGGATGGGGGACGGTCGTTACGCATGGTCAGGGAATTCCAGCGCGGCCACAAGGCAAGGATCAGCGAGCTCACCGCGGGCACGGATCTGTACGTAGGGGTGCAGATCTCCGCCCCCGGACTGAGCTTCGACATCAGCTGCTTCGGTCTCGACGCCGACGAACGTCTCTCGGACGACCGGTACTTCGTCTTCTTCAACCAGCCGAAGTCCCCTGAGGAGTCCATCCAGTTGCTGGGCGCCCAGGCGGGCGACACGGAGTCCTTCCGGGTCACGCTGGAGCGGATCCCGTCGCCGATCCAGAAGCTGTCGTTCACCGCGACCATCGACGGCGCCGGGCAGATGTCGCAGATCCAGCCCGGATACATCCGCATCGTGGCGGGCGGCGAGGAGGTGGCCCGCTACGCGTTCGACGGTTCGGAGTTCTCCACCGAACGGGCCGTGATGCTGGGCGACTTCTACCTGAAGGACGTGTGGCGGTTCGCGGCCGTCGGCCAGGGCTTCGACGGCGGCCTCGAAGCGCTGCTGAAGAACTTCGGCGGTGAGGTGGCGGAGGAGGAGGCGCCCGAGGACGCCGCGCAGCAGCCGCAGGCCGGCGCCGTTCCCGGCTTCGCTCCGCCGGCCCAGACCACCGCCCCGCCCGCGTTCGGTGTCCCGTCCGCCCCGCCCCACGCGGCCGCTCCGGCTCCGGCTCCGGCCACCACGGCTCAGGCCCCCGCGCCCGTACCGGCGCCCACGCAGGCCCCCGCTCCGCAGGGCTTCGCGCCCCCGCCAGGTGTCACACCGCCCCCAGCCCCCGCGCCGGTCCCGGCGCCCGACGTGCACGCCACGCCGACCGTCGCCGCTCCTCTGGCCCCGCCGCCCGGCGGCGCCGTACCGCCCCCGGCCGCCGCGCCCTACCCCGCCGCCCCGAGCGCGCCCCTGCCGCCCGGATACGGCCAGCCCCCGGCCCCGCACGCGCCCGCGCCGCCACCCGGTTACGGCCACGCCGCCCCACCACCCGGTTACGGGCAGCCGACCCCGCCGCCCGGCCAAGGGCAGCACACCCCGCCGCCCGGCTACGGGCAGCAACCCCCGCTCGGCCAGGTTCCCGGCGTGCAGACCGCCGCCTACGCCGTGCCGCAGGGCGCGCCGCAGGGCGCCGCCGGGGTGACCGCGGCGCTCCAGCAGTTCAAGGAGACGCCCACCGGGCAGCGCTGGACACAGCAGAACAGCAAGCTCATCCGGGTCGACCTCGGCATCGGCGACCAGCCCGTGCTGGCCCGGCAGGGCAGCATGGTGCTCTACCAGGGCAAGGTCGACTTCAGCTACAAGGGCGCGGGCTTCGCCGGCCGGATCGTGGGCCATGCCACCGGCCAGGAGATGCAGCTGATGCGCTGCACCGGGAAGGGCCAGGTGTTCCTCGCCGAGGAAGCCACCCAACTGCACCCCGTCGAACTCCAGGGCGACGCGATCTGCGTCTCCTCCGAGAACGTCCTCGCCTTCGACGAAAGCCTCCAGTACGAGGTCCGCCGTGTCGAGGGACACGGCATTCCGGGCGGAGCCCTGTTCACGATGCAGTTCCAGGGGACCGGCACCGTCGTCGTCAAGACGCACGGCACGCCCGTCGTCCTGCCCGTCACACCGACCACGTTCGCCGACTCCAACGCGGTCGTCGCCTGGTCGGCCGCCGCCCAGGTGATCGTCTCCAGCCAGGTCCGCATGCGCCGCAACGCCTACCCGGGCGACACCGGCGAAGGCGTCAACCTCCAGTTCCGGGGCGCGCCCGGCAACTTCATCGTCGTCCAGCCGTACGAGGTCTGAGGGAGCCCGTCATGAACCAGCCGCTCGCGGGCTACGCCCCCGCACCGGTCACCGCCCGCATGGAGAACCACGGCGACCACATGCTGAAGGTCGCCCTGCAGACCGGAAACGACCTCCTCGCGCGCGTGGGCTCCATGGTCGCCTACGAAGGCTTCGTCCAGTACGAGCCCAACCCGCCCGCCGTCCGCCAGATCGCCCGTGACTGGGTCACCGGCGAGGGCGCGCCGCTGATGAAGTGCTCCGGCGACGGCCTGCTCTACCTCGCCGACTACGGCGCGCACGTCGTCGTGATCAACCTCGACGGCGACGGCATCTCCGTCAACGCCACCAATCTGCTCGCCTTCGACGCCCAGCTGTCCTGGGGCGTGGAGCGGGTCAAGGGGCTCGCGAAGTTCGCCGGACAGGGCCTGTGGAACACCAGGATCTCCGGGCAGGGCTGGGTCGCCCTGACCTCCCGGGGCACGCCGATCGTCGTCGACTGCGGCGGTGGCGAGGACGAGACGTACGTGGACCCGGACGCGCTCGTCGCGTGGTCCCCGAACCTCAAGGTGAAGGGCAAGCGGAGTTTCAAGGCGCAGTCGCTGATCGGCCGGGGCAGCGGCGAGGCGTTCCAGATGGCCTTCTCCGGTCAGGGCATCGTCGTCGTCCAGCCCAGCGAGGACAGCACCGACCGCCTCCGGATCCGGAGCTGAGGGGGAGCCAGAGCCATCATGCAGAGCCCGCTTTTCGCCTACAACGACCAGCAGACCCAGGAGCGCTGGAGCCTGCAGAACAAGCAGATGCTCCGGGTCACCCTGGGGGGCCACGACGACCTCCTCGCCCGCAAGGGCACGATGGTCGCCTACCAGGGCCTCGTCGAGTTCGACGCCGAGTACCGCAGCACCGGCCAGGCACACGCGCGTGCGTACACCGGGGAGGGCCTGGACCTGATGCGCTGCCACGGGCAGGGCACGGTCTTCTTCGCCAACCTCGCCCAGTACGTCCATGTGGTCGACGTCGAGCAGGAGGGCCTGACGGTCGACAGCAGCTACGTCCTCGCCCTGGACTCCTCCCTGCACCACGAGGTCATCGCGGTGGACAGCCTGTACGGCATCTCGGGGTCCGGGAAGTACCAGCTCAACATCAGCGGCCGTGGCCGGGTCGCGCTCATGACCTCGGGCGTGCCGCTGATGATGCAGGTGACGCCCGACAGGTACGTCAACTGCGACGCCGACGCGATCGTTGCCTGGTCCACGGGCCTGCGTGTCCAGATGCAGGCCCAGACGCATTCCTCCGGTGTGTGGCGGCGCCGGGGCACCACCGGTGAGGGCTGGGAGCTGAGCTTCATGGGCAGCGGTTACGCGCTCGTCCAGCCCAGCGAACTGCTGCCGCCGCAGCATGCCGCGGTCGGCTCGGGCCTCGCCGCACAGTTCGGCATGGGCCAGCACGGGGCGTACGGACAGAACCAGGGGAACGTCTGGAGCTGAGCGTCGGCCGGCCCGCCGACGGGACACCAGGCCCGTGGGCCGGTGTGCTCCAGGGCGCCCGTCCCCCGCGGGTGGGTGTCCCCGGCGCACGGGGCGTGTGCGGCGCGAAATGCCGCGGCCCGCGTCACGCGCGGGCCGCGGTCACAGCAGTGCGCGGCCCGTGGTCACAGCCCGGCGCGGCCCGCGGTCACAGCCGCGCGCGGGTGGCCGCCAGCAGTCGTACCACCGACGCGTCCGCCACCTCGGCCACCTCGTCGTACCCGAACCAGCGCACGTCGAGGGATTCGTCGCTGATCGTGTGTTCCGCGTCCCGCGGCGCGAGAGCCGCGTACTGGACGTCGAAGTGACAGTGGCAGGGCGGCGGGATGGCATGCCGGTCCAGGCGGACCGGACCGCCCGGCAGCAGGGCGAGCCCGGCGATGCCGGACTCCTCGGTGGCCTCGCGCAGCGCCGCCGCCGCCAGCGACACGTCCCCCGGCTCGCAGTGACCGCCCATCTGGAGCCACATCCGCAGCTTCCTGTGCAGCGTGAGCAGCACCCTCCCGTGCTCGGGATCGATCACCAGGGCGCTCGCCGTCACATGCCCGGCGGTGCACGCCTTCGCCATGCCGTCCGGGTGCGCCGAGAGGTGGTCCAGGTAGGACTGGCGCAGTTCTTCCTGGTCCTCGTACCCCTTCAGCACGAGGACCGCGTCGTCGTACAGGCTCACTCGGTGCCGTCGCCCTCGGCGCCGTCGGCGTCGTCCCCCGTGTCGCCCTTCTTCAGGTTCGGCTTCCCGCTTGGTCCGCCGGCCGCCTCGCCGAGCATCTTGTCCAGCTCGGAGAAGTCCAGCTGCTCGCGGTGGACGAAGCCGTCCGGGTCGTCCAGGTCGGTGGCCGTCGGCAGCATGTCCGGATGGGCCCACAGGGCGTCCCGGCCGTCGACACCGCGCGCGTCCGTGAGGGAGGCCCACAGCCGGGAGGCGTCCCGCAGCCTGCGCGGACGCAGCTCAAGACCGATCAGCGTCGCGAAGGTCTGCTCGGCCGGGCCGCCCGTGGCGCGACGGCGGCGCAGCGTCTCGCGCAGGGCGTCGGCGGACGACAGACGCGGCTTCGCGGCCGTGTGCACCACCGCGTCCACCCAGCCCTCGACGAGCGCCAGAGCCGTCTCCAGACGCGCCAGAGCGGCCTTCTGCTCGGGCGTGTCCTCCGGCTGGAACATGCCCTGCTGGAGCGCGTCCTGCAACTGCTCCGGGTTCTGCGGGTCGAACTGGCCGACCACGTCCTCCAGCTTGGCCGTGTCGACCTTGATCCCGCGCGCGTACCCGTCGACCGCGCCGAACAGGTGCGAGCGCAGCCACGGCACGTGCGCGAACAGGCGCTGGTGGGCCGCCTCGCGCAGCGCGAGGTAGAGCCGCACCTCGTCCGCGGGGACGCCCAGGTCCTTGCCGAACGCCTCGATGTTCAGCGGCAGCAGTGCGGCCTTGCCCGCCGGGCCGAGCGGCAGGCCGATGTCGGTGGAGCCGACGACCTCACCCGCGAGCACGCCGACGGCCTGCCCGATCTGCGTGCCGAACATGGCGCCGCCCATCGAGCGCATCATGCCGATCAGCGGGCCCGCCATGGCCTGCATCTCCTCGGGCAGGACGTCACCCATGGCCGCGCCGACCCGCTCGGCGACCGGGTCGACCAGCTCCTTCCAGGCCGGAAGGGTGGCCTCGACCCACTCCGCGCGGCTCCACGCCACCGCGGTGCCGGCACCGGACGGCAGGGACGTCGCGTCGTCCAGCCACAGATCGGCCAGGCGCACGGCCTCCTGGACCGCGGAGCGCTCGGCGGGTCCGACGCTCGCGTCCTTGACGCCGTCCGGGGTGCCCTGCGAGACGGTCTGGCGGGCGATCTGCTTGGCCATGTCCCAGTTCACCGGGCCGCCCTCGTAGGAGAGCATCTGGCCCAGTTGCTGGAACGCGGCGCCCAGATCGGTGGGGTTCAGCGAACCGAACATGGCAGCGAACGGATTGTCGGCGCCCGGGCCGCCAAAGCCTCCGACTCCGGGCAGCCCGAAACCGATCGGGTTGGCCGGTCCCTGCTCACCACCGCTCTGCTGGTCCTTCTTCTTGCCCTCGTCGCCGTCTTCCGGCTCCTCCGGCGGAAGGCCGAATCCGAATGGGGTGTCACTCACGGGGTTCCTCGGCTCGTAAGGCCGCCGGTTGTCTCCGACGGCGCGGCTGCCCGACAACACCACCCAGCGTAGACACCAAGACCCGATCGGGCCTCGGTGCTTCGCCGACTGTCGGCCTGCGGCAGGATGGATGCCACCTGGTACGTACGCGTCCTACGCGTACGTACTGAAGACAACCGCTGGAGACGCCTGGTGAGTTCCCCAGATCCGCAGGTTCGCGCAGCGCGAAACCACGCAACCCCACCCGCCGTGCGCGGGCCCGTCGTCGCGGTCACCGGTGCCGCGACCGGGGTCGGCGCGCTGCTCACCGCGCGGCTCGCCGCGTCCGAGGAGGTCAAGCAGGTCGTCGCGATCGACGAGCGGCGCGGCGAGTGCGCGGCGGCCCGGTGGCACATCCTCGACGTACGGGATCCGGCCATCGCGGACCGGCTGCGCGGCGCGGACGTGGTCGTCCACCTCGCGCTGGACCTGGATCTGGAGACCGACGCGGCGGCCCGGACGGCGTACAACGTGCGCGGCACGCAGACCGTGCTGACGGCGGCCGCGGCCGCCGGCGTGCACCGGGTCGTGCTGTGCACCTCCGCGATGGTGTACGGAGCGCTGCCGGACAACGAGCTGCCCCTCTCGGAGGACGCGGAGCTGCGGGCGACCGCGGAGGCGACCGGGGTGGGTGACCTGCTGGAGATCGAGCGGCTGGCCCGGCGGGCGCCGCGGGCGCATCCGGGGCTGAACGTCACCGTGGTGCGGCCCGCCGTCCTGGTCGGCGGCACCGACACCGCGCTGACCAGGTACTTCGAATCCCCGCGGCTGCTCGTCGTGGCCGGTTCACGGCCCGCCTGGCAGTTCTGCCACGTCGAGGACCTGTGCGGCGCGCTGGAGTACGCCGTCCTGGAGAAGGTCGACGGTGAACTGGCCGTGGGGTGCGACGGCTGGCTGGAGCAGGAGGAGGTCGAGGAGCTGAGCGGGATCCGGCGGATGGAGCTGCCGTCGACGGTCGCCCTGGGGGCGGCGGCCCGGCTGCACCGGATCGGGCTCACCCCGTCGCCGGCCGGGGACCTGGCGTACACGATGTACCCCTGGGTGGTCAGCGGGAGCCGGCTGCACGATGCCGGATGGCGGCCCCGGTGGACCAACGAGGAGGTGCTCGGCGAACTGCTGGACGAGGTCTCCGGGCGGCACACCGTGGCCGGGCGGCGCCTCGGCCGCAAGGACGCGACCGCGGCGGGCGCCGCGGGTGCGACGGTCGCCCTGCTGGGCGCGGCGGCCGTGGTACGGCGGGCGCGGAAGGCGCGGCGGCGGATCTGACCGGATCCCGCCTCCTTGGAGGCGGTGCACGCGTGGGCGACCGGTACGCGCGCGTGCCGGGCGGACCCGCGGTTCCGGGATCTCCGCGCGGTGCGGCACGATGGCTTCATGGAACCCATGAACGGTCACCCCGGTGAGCAGGCGGCCCAGGATCCCATCAGGCTCATCGGCATCCGCCGGACCGCGCTCTCCGTGGACGAGGTGTTCCGGGCCGTGGGCGACGCCGCGGCGGGCGGCATCGCCCTGTTCGTGGGAACCGTGCGCAACCACGACGGGGGCGCCGGCGTCGACGGGCTCGGATACTCGTGCCACCCCAGCGCCGAGGCCGAGATGCGCCGGATCGCCGAGAAGGTCGTCGCGGAGTACCCGGTCCGGGCGCTGGCCGCCGTTCACCGGGTGGGGGACCTCGCCGTCGGGGACCTCGCCGTCGTGGTCGCTGTGGCCTGTCCGCACCGGGCGGAGGCGTTCGACGCCTGCCGCAAGCTGATCGACGACCTCAAGCACGAGGTGCCGATCTGGAAGCACCAGACGTTCTCCGACGGCACCGAGGAGTGGGTGGGCGCGTAGCCGCCGCAGGGCGGACCCCGTACCGGTTCAGGGCCCGTCCGGCCGGACGGCACCCGGCCCGTTCGGCCCCCGGACTACGGGCCGCGACTGCCGAGCAGCTTCCGGTTGCGTAACTGGACCCCTGGCCTGAGCGTTGTCAGTGCCAATGGTTAATCTGCTGATCAGTAAGTTGCGGACGGTCATGGGGTTGGGAGGTCGGCATGGCGGCGCTCGCCTGGTTGCTGATTCCGCTTGTCGCCGCGATAGGCGCCGGTCTGTGGGGGAGTTGGGCCAATCGGACCCGCAAGACGCGTAGTGACGGCCCCGAGCTGGACGGCTATGCCCGGTTCCGTGCGGCGATGGAGAAGTCCCACTCCGGTTCGTGAGATCCCGGGCGGGGGGCCAAGATCCCGGGCAGAGGTGCCCTGACGGTGCGCTGACAGTGTCGTCCCGTAGTGTCGGAACATGCCACGCCGCACCGCGACGATGCTCGCCTCCACCCTGATGCTGATCGCGCTCCTGTGCGCGGGTGTGCTCCTTCCCGTCCCGTACTCGGAGATGTCTCCGGGACCGACGGTGAACACCCTCGGGGAGCACGACGGCGAGCCGGTGCTGCAGATCTCGGGTCACCAGACGTATCCGGCCACCGGCCACCTCAACATGACCACGGTCCGGGTCACCAGCGCCGACTACAAGATGAACCTGGTCGAGGCGGTCTACGGCTGGCTGGCGCACGACGACAAGGTCGTGCCGCACGACACGCTCTACCCGGAGGGCCAGACCGAGGAGCAGTCCACCCAGGAGAACGCCGAGGAGTTCAGCCAGTCCCAGGAGAGCGCCAAGGTCGCCGCCCTGAAGGAACTGGGCATCCCGGTGCAGTCCTGGGTGATCGTCTCCACCGTCGTCAAGGACTCGCCCGCCGAGGGCCGGCTGCACGCCGGCGACGTGATCAAGGCGGTGGACGGCGCTCCGGTGAAGCAGCCGTCCGACGTCGCGGAACTGGTGACCAAGCACAAGCCCGGGCAGGACGTCGCCTTCACGATCATCCCGGCCAAGGAACAGGCCGCCGCGGAGAAGGAGCACCGGACGCCGACCGCCACCCAGGATGTGACGATCACCACGAAGGCGTCCGACGACACCGGTCCCAAGCGTGCCATCGTGGGGATCTCCGCGGGGACCGACCACACCTTCCCGTTCACCATCGACATCAAGCTCGCCGACGTGGGCGGGCCCAGCGCCGGTCTGATGTTCTCGCTCGGCATCTACGACAAGCTCACCCCCGGCAACCTCACCGGTGGCAAGTTCGTCGCCGGTACCGGCACGATCGACGACAACGGCAAGGTCGGGCCGATCGGCGGCATCGAGATGAAGACCGTCGGCGCGCGCGACAAGGGCGCCCAGTACTTCCTGACGCCCGCGGACAACTGCGCCGCGGCGGCCAAGGACACCCCGAGCGGGCTGACTCTCGTGAAGGTCAAGACCATGAAGGACGCCCTGGGAGCCCTGACCGACATCCGCAACGGGGACACGGCCGCCCTCCCGAAGTGCACGACCAAGGGCTGAGCCGCCGCACCCCGCCCCTGACCGGACACAGACGCGGACGGTCCTGACCGGCCCGGGGGTCCCGGATCCGGGCCGGTCCGGCAGCCGGGCCGGCCCTCGCGGGTCCGCGTCGTCAGTCCTCGAACGTCGCCGTCAGCGCGTCCGCCAGGCCCGGCACCAGTGCGGGGCCGGTGAGCACCTCCGTCGCGGTGTCCTTCTCGCGCAGCCGCAGGGCCGACTCACGGGCGCCGTCGCGCAGGACCGCGACCGTCATCCGGACCTCCTGGCGCTCGGGGTGATTCGCCACCCACGCCGTCAGCTTCGACCCGTCCAGCCCCTGCGGGACCTGGGCCTCGACGGACGGTGGCAGCATCAGACGCTCCACCGTGAGCGCGCAGCCGGCCACGGCGTCGGGCCAGGCGATGGTGCCGAGGAAGTCGTCGAGCGGCTTGTCCGCGGGGATCTCGTCCTGCTCGATCGGCGTGAGCCCGGAAGGGGCCGCCGGCGCGTCCGGCAGGTCGAGCTGGGCGGCGAGCGCGGGTTCCTCGGCCCGCAGCCGCGCCGTGTCGACGAGGGCGAAGAGGCGAGCGGGCTGGTCCCAGCCGAGGCCGGAGACGTATTCGTCGATCTCGAGTACGGCCTGGGTGAGCGGGTTCGCTGCCATGGGAGTGTTGGACATGGTCACAATCCTGCCTCGTTCACAGCTGGAATCGGGAACCGCGTAAACCGTGAGTAAGTTGCATAGGTGTGGGCCCGCGATCTGCGGGCCCACCGGACGGTCCGCGAACCCGGGGGCCTGACGCAACGACATCGAACCAACACCGAACTTCGAGGTGCGCACCTTGGCTTTCCAGATGCCGGACCGTGGCGGAGGCCCGACGGGGCCACGGATCAGAGCGGGCCGCCCGTCCCGGCGCGTCCGGACCGTGCTCATGACACTGGGCGTTCTTGCCGTCCTCGGCATGGCATTCACCATGTTCGCGGGCTTCTGGACGGACTGGCTGTGGTATCGGTCGGTGCACTACTCGTCCGTGTTCACCACCACACTGTGGACGAAGATCGGACTGTTCTTCGTCTTCGGTCTGCTGATGGCGATCGCGGTCGGCTTCAACATCTGGCTGGCGCACCGGCTGCGGCCTCCGCTGAGCGCGATGTCCATGGAGCAGCAGAGCCTCGACCGGTACCGCATGGGCATCGCGCCCTTCAAGAAGTGGCTTCTGTTCGGCGTGACCGCCCTGGTGGGCCTGATCGCCGGGGCCTCCGCGGCCAGCCAGTGGCGCACCTGGCTGATGTGGGTCAACGGAGTGCCCTTCCACCAGAAGGACCCGCAGTTCCACCTCGACGTCTCGTTCTACGCCTTCGACCTGCCCTGGTACCGCTTCCTGCTGGGCTTCGGTTTCGCCGCCGTGGTCCTGTCCGTGGTCGCCGCCGCGCTCACCCACTACCTGTACGGCGGGTTGCGCGTCACCAGCCCGGGCGCGCGCGCCACCGCCGCGGCCACCGGGCACCTCTCGGTGCTGATCGGCGTCTTCGTCGCCCTGAAGGCGGTCGCCTACTGGCTCGACCGGTACGGACTGGCCGTCAAGTCCAGCGACTTCAAGGCCACCGGCAACTGGACCGGCCTCCGGTACGTCGATGCGAACGCCTACCTGCCGGCCAAGACGATCCTGTTCTGCATCGCGGCCATCTGCGCGCTGCTGTTCTTCGCCACGCTGTGGCGGCGCACCTGGCAGCTGCCCCTCATCGGCTTCGGCCTGATGGTCCTCTCGGCGATCCTCATCGGCGGCCTGTACCCGGCCATCGTGCAGAAGTTCCAGGTCCAGCCCAATGAGCAGGCCAAGGAAGCGCCTTACGTCCAGAAGAACCTGACGGCGACCCGTGCGGCGTACGGCATCGACGACGCCAAGGTCGCCGACTACGACGGCACGAGCGCCACCACGGACAAGACGAAACTGCGCGACGACGTCGACTCCACGGCGAGCATCCGGATCATGGACCCGAACATCGTCTCGCCGACGTTCCAGCAGCTCCAGCAGATGTGGAACTACTACGCGTTCCCGACCAACCTCGACGTCGACCGGTACTCCGAGGGCGGCAAGGAGCAGGACACCGTCATCGGCCTGCGCGAGCTGAACCTGGCCGGCATCCCGAAGAACAACTGGATCAACGACCACTTCCGCTACACCCACGGCTTCGGCGTGGTCGCCGCCAAGGGCACCGAGGCCGACTCCGGGGGACGCCCGGTCTTCACCGAGTCCGACCTGCCGTCCAAGGGCGACCTCGGCACCTACGAGCAGCGGATCTACTACGGCGAGAAGACCGGCACGTACTCGATCGTCGGCGGTCCCCAGAAGGAGATCGACTACTCTGACGACAACGGTGAGAAGACCACCAGCTACCAGGGCAAGAGCGGGGTCAGCCTCTCCAATCCGATCAACCGCGCCGCGTACGCGGTGGCGTTCAACGAGCCGCAGATCCTCTACTCGGGGGCGATCGGCGACGGTTCCCGGATCCTGTACAACCGGACGCCCAAGGAGCGCGTCGAGGCGGTGGCTCCCTGGCTGACGATCGACGGCGACGCCTATCCGGCGGTCGTGGACGGGCACATCCAGTGGATCGTCGACGCGTACACGACGACGGACAGCTACCCGTACTCCTCGCGCACGACCCTCGGTGACACGACGGCCGACTCGCTGACCGCGGCGAACAACTCGCGCGCGGTGGTGGCCCAGCAGAACCAGGTCAACTACATCCGCAACTCGGTGAAGGCGACCGTCGACGCGTACACCGGCGAGGTCAAGCTCTACCAGTGGGACGGCCAGGACCCGGTCCTGAAGACCTGGATGAAGGCGTTCCCCGGCACGGTGGAGCCCAAGTCGGCCATCTCCAAGGACCTGATGGCGCACCTGCGCTATCCGCAGGACCTGTTCAAGGTGCAGCGCGAACTGCTCACCCGCTACCACGTCACGGACGCGCAGACGTTCCTGACCGGCAGCGAGGTGTGGCAGGTCCCGGACGACCCGACCAACCAGTCGGGCGACGCGGTGCCGCCGTACTACCTGAGCATGCGGATGCCCGACCAGGCGTCGCAGGCGTTCTCGCTGTCCACGACGTTCACGCCCAACGGCCGGGACAACCTCAGCGCCTTCATGTCGGTCGACGCCGAGGCGGGCACCCCGGACTACGGCAAGATCAGAATCCTGAAACTGCCGACGAGTACGACGGTCGACGGGCCCAAACAGGTGCAGAGCCAGTTCAACTCCGAAGAGAACATCGCCCAGACCATCAAGCTGCTCAAGGGCGGCGACTCGGAGGTCGAGTACGGCAATCTGCTGACGGTGCCTCTCGACGGCGGCCTGCTGTACGTGGAGCCGGTCTACGTACGCGGTGGCGGACTCAAGTACCCGCTGCTGCGGAAGGTGTTGGTGACCTACGGAGGCAAGACCGCCTTCGAGGACACCCTCGACGAGGCACTGAACGTGGTGTTCGGAGCGGAAGCTTCGGCTCCGCCGCCGGACACCGGCACGGGCAATCCACCGCCGACATCGTCCGATCCGACGGTCAGACAAGCGCTCCAGGACGCTCAGAAAGCCTTCGACGCCGGCCAGGAGGCGCTGAAGAACAACGACTGGACGGCTTACGGCAAGGCGCAGAAGGACCTTGGGGCCGCGCTGCGCCGGGCCGACGAGGCGCAGGCCAGAGCGGACAGCGCGAGCGGCGGCAGCAAGAACGGTGGCGCGGCCGCTGGTTCGGGTGCGAGCGGCAGTCCGAGCCCGGACGGCAGCCCGAGCGCGGACGGCAGCCCGAGTCCGGGAGGCAGTCCGAGTCCGGGCGGCTGATCAAGAAGTACCCCGCGCCGTGATCTCCGTGATACGGTTGCTGAACACGGCGCGGGGTGGAGCAGCTCGGTAGCTCGCTGGGCTCATAACCCAGAGGTCGCAGGTTCAAATCCTGTCCCCGCTACTGAAATCGAAGGCCCGGATCCTTAAAGGATCCGGGCCTTCGACGTGTGCGCGTGCGCGGCGAACGCATGTGCCGACGCGTCGCTCGCCGTGCCGCCGTGAGGGGTTGGCAGATGTGTGTTTGACTTGTCGTTCTGTGGGCATGTCGACAAAACGCTGAAGTGACCTCACAGGCTGCGGTATACCGGGGTGTACCCAGGGTGTAGGTGGTGCGACGATGGACGTTATGGGGGACAAGGCAAGTCTGTTGGAGACAGGGCGTTTTGCGCAGCCTGCCGACTTTGGGCAGTCTGCCGACTTCGTGCATTCCGCCGGCCACGGGCAGTCTGCCGGCCTCGTGGAGCCGTTCGGTGCCGGACGGTCCGTCCGTTCCGGGCCGTCTTCCGGCCTCGTACCGTCCGCCGGCCGTGACGGAACCGGCGAGACCGGTGAGTCCAGTGAAGCAGGCGAGGCGGGCGAGTTCGCCGAGGAGGTGCGTCGGCGGCTGGCCGCCGAGGCCGGCGACGTCGAGGCGATGAGCGTCCTCGGGGCCATGCTGCTGCGCCGCGGCGACCTCGACGGAGCCGAGCCCCAGCTGCGTGCCGCCACCGCCGCCGGTGACCGCGCCGCCGCCAACAACCTCGGCGTCCTCCTGTACCAGCGCGGCTATCCCGACGAGGCCGCCGGGTGGTGGCGGATCGCCGCCGTCGCCGGTTCGTCCGCCGCCGCGCACGCGCTCGGCCGCCACCACCGCGAGCGCGGCGACGAGCCCGCCGCCGAATACTGGCTGCGCCAGTCCGCCGAACAGGGCCATGTGCTGGGCGCGTACGCGCTCGCCGATCTGCTGGAACACCGTGGCGTGAGCGGGGCCGAACAGTGGATGCGGGCCGCCGCCGAGCGGGGGCACCGCGAGGCGGCGTACCGGCTCGCGCGCACGCTGGACCGTGCCGCGGGAGGCGAGGAGGACCCGAAGAAGGGCGGCGGTTCCGGGACGTCGGCCGAGGGCGAGGCCGAGCAGTGGTACCGGCAGGCCGCCGCGCGCGGACACCGCCGTGCCGCGCTGCAACTCGGGGCGATCCTGGAGAAGCGGGGCGAACTCAAGGAGGCCGGGCGCTGGTACCTGACCTCCGCCAAGGACGGCGAGGCGCGGGCCGCCTGCGCGCTCGGGTTCCTGCTGCGGGATGCCGGGGACACCGAGAGCGCGGTGGTGTGGTGGCTGCGCGCCGCGCAGGACGGCGACGGCAACGCGGCGAACGCGCTGGGCGCGCTGTACGCCGAGCGCGGCCAGCCGCAGACCGCCGAGCGGTGGTACCGGGCGGCGCTGGAGGCAGGGGACGACAACGGCGCGTACAACCTCGGGCTGCTCTACGCCGGGCAGGGGCGGATCGGGCAGGCCGAGCAGTGGTACCGGCGGGCCGCGTACGCCGGACACCGGGAGGCGGCGAACGCGCTGGCGGTACTGCTGTTGCAGGGCGGCGACACGAGCGGTGCGGAGCCGTGGTTCTCCAAGGCGGCGGAGTCGGGCAGCGTGGACGCCGCGTTCAACCTGGGGATCCTGTACGCCGGCCGGGGCGAGGCGCGGATGGCGCTGCGGTGCTACGAGCGGGCGGCGGCGGCCGGGCACACGGAGGCGGCGTTGCAGGTCGGGATCGTCCGGCTGCGGGAGGGGGACGAGCAGGACGCGGAGCGGTATCTGCGGTCCGCGGCGGGCGCCGGGAACGCGGAGGCGGCGTACCGGCTGGCCGCCCTGCTGGACGCGCGGCGGCCACCGGCGCCCGCGCACGAACTGGGCGAGTCGGTGCACGAGAAGACCGAGTGCGAGGAATGGTACGAGCGGGCGGCCACCCAGGGGCACCGGCGTGCGCAGGTACGGGTCGGCATGCTGGCCGCCGCGCGCGGCGACGTCGTGGAGGCGGCGCGCTGGTACCGGGAGGCGGCCGAGGCGGGGTCCCGCAACGGGGCGTTCAACCTGGGGCTGCTGCTGGCCCGCGAGGGGAGCGAGCCGGAGGCCGCGGTGTGGTGGACCCGGGCCGCCGACGCCGGGCACGGGCGGGCGGCGCTGCGGCTGGCGCTCGTCTGCGCCCGCCGGGGAGACCTGGTGGAGGGGCAGCGGTGGGCCGACCGGGCGGTGACGCTGGGCCCGGCGGAGGTCGCGAAACGGGCCGCCCGCCTCAGGGACGCGCTGCGGGAGGAATTGTCCGCGTAGGCGGGCACCCGCGCCGCGCCGGTGGGGTCGGACTGCGTCGGGCCGGCGCGGTCGGGCCGGGTCGGACTGGGGCGGGCCAGGTGGGGTCCGACCGTGCCGGGCCGGATGAGGCCGGACCGCATTGCGCCCGGCGGCGCCGGACCGTGCCGCGCCACGCTGGTGGGGTCGGACTGCGTCGGGCCGGGCGGGGTCGGGCCGGGTCGGACTGGGGCGGGCCAGGTGGGGTCCGACCGTGCCGGGCCGGATGAGGCCGGACCGCATTGCGCCCGGCGGCGCCGGACCGTGCCGCGCCACGCTGGTGGGGTCGGATCGCGTTGTGCCGAGCCTCGCCGGACCGTGCCGCGTCAGACAGGCCCGACCGTCGTGCAGGGCGGGGCCGGATCTCGTTGCGCCGAGCGGCGCCGGACCGCGGCGCGGCAGGAAGCGTCGGGAATGTTCGGCCGGGGCCGTCCGGAGGGGTGTCCGCAGCGGGGGTACCAGGAACCCGTGGGAGGCCCGGTGCGCGAGTCGGTTCAGTCGGTTCACGGTGCCTCGCCGCCGCAGGCGCGGGAGCCGGCTTCGGGAGCCCTGTGGGCGAGGGGGCATGTGGGATCAGCTCCCCACGCCCTGCGAACGAGGCGTGTGGTCGGTTCACGGTGCCTCGCCGCAGGCGTGGCGGTCGGCTCCGGGTGCCCTGCGGGCGGGGCGCGGGAATCGTCAGTGGTGTCCAGGGAGCGGGCCGTGTGAGCCGTTCGTGGTCCCTTGTCCGGTGGGTCCGGAAGCTGTTCGTGGTCCCTTGTCCGGTGGGTCCGGAAGCTGTTCGTGGTCCCTTGTCCGGTGGGTCCGGAAGCTGTTCGTGGTCCCTTGTCCGGTGGGTCCGGAAGCTGTTCGTGGTCCCTTGTCCGGTGGGCCCGGGAGCCGTTCGTCGTCCCCCGTCGGCGGGCGCGGGAGCCGGCTCCTGGTACCCCGTGGGCGGGCCGCGGGAATCGATTTGCCTCCCGGCTGATCCCTCACGTAATGTTGTGTTCACCGACGCGGGGTGGAGCAGCTCGGTAGCTCGCTGGGCTCATAACCCAGAGGTCGCAGGTTCAAATCCTGTCCCCGCTACTGAAACTGAGGGGCTGGAACCCAATCACTGGGTTCCGGCCCCTCAGTGTGTGTCCGACCCGGTCAAGGGACGTGCCCCGCCGCCTCCTCGTACAGCGCGCGGTCCACCGTCTCCGACTCCGGCAGGTCCGTGCCTTCGGCGACGCCCTGCGCCCGGTAGGCGGACTGGAGCCGGGCGACCGTGCCGGACCTGATCTCCCAGTCCATGCGCAGGGACGGTGTCGACTCCAGGACCGTCGGATCCGTCTTCAGGAGCTTCGCCAGATAGGCGACGAAGTCCGGGTCCCTCTTGTAGTCGCCGGTGAAATAGGTGTCCACCGTGCGGATGTAGGCCCTCAGCAGGGCCACACCGGCGTCCACGTCGTCCTGGAGCAGCGCGGGGCCGTACAGCATGCCGCCCAGCGGCTCCCCGAGGGGCTGGCCGCCCAGGAACGCGTAGCCCCTCTCGCCGTCCACCCGGCGCCAGACCGGGTCGAGGAGCCACGCCGAGTCCACGCCCCCGTTCTGCAGGGCGGTGAGCACGTCCGCCGAGCCCAGCTGCTGGTAGCGGATCTCGTCGAGTCCGCCGCCGTGCCGGGCCAGGGCGCGCTGCATGGGGTACGCGATCACCGAACCCTTGCCGATCATGGTGCCCATGGTGCGGTCGGCCATCCGGACCCGCGCCGCGCTCTCGCCGTCCGTCAGCTTCACCCACAGCCCGCTCTTCGACGCCGGGTCGGGCGAGAAGTTGCCCGCGACCCACTTGATGTCGAAGCCGCCCCGGATGCCGTTCATCACGGCCGCCTCCGGAGCCGCCCAGAGGGCGTCGACGTCCCCCTTGGCCAGCAGCGGCAGCGCGTCCGGCGTGGGCAGCACCCGGAGCGTGACGTCCAGCCCCTCCGCCTTGAACTCGCCCTTGTCGACGGCGACCTGGAGCGGTGCGACGTACTCCGCGCTCAGCGTCCCGGTGACGAGGGTGAGCTTCCGCCGCTGGGCCAGTGGCCGGGCAGCCGGGGCCCGCGGTGCGCAGCGGGCCGGCGCGCGGTCGGCGGCGAGGTCCGCCGGGTCCGTCCAGGAGGCCGTGCCGCAGCCGGCCACCGGACGGATCGTGCGGTGCTCCGTGCCGGACCGCGGCCGGGCGTCCCCGGAGCGCGCGGCCGAGCAGCCGGCCGCCGCCAGCAGGGCCGCGACCACGGCCAGCGCCGTCCCTCGCCGGGATGCGCGACGGTTCCTCATAACTGCCCCCGTCCCCGGTCCCGCGGCGCCCACGGGGTGAGCAGCCGGCCCGCGATCCGGACCAGTTCGGAGAAGAGCACCCCGAGCACGGCCACACAGACGATCCCCACGAACATCACGTCGTTCTGGAACAGCGCGCGCGAGTCGAAGATCAGATGGCCCAGGCCGTCCGACGCGGCGATCTGCTCCGAGGCGACGATCACCAGGACCGCCACGCCCGCCGCGATCCGCGCGCCGACCAGGACCGCCGGGAGGGAGGCGGGCAGCAGGACGTGCCGGAACATCTGCCACGGCGAGGCACCGAAGACCCGCCCGGCGTCCCGGTGGCCGGCCGGGACGGCGATCACCGCCGACATGGTGGAGATCCAGACGAAGAAGAAGACGGTGGCCGCGACCAGGGCCACCTGGGGTCCCTCGCCGAGGCCGAACATGTTCAGGAAGACGGGGAGCAGGGCCAGCTTCGGTACGACGTACAGGGCGTCCAGGAGCGGTTCGAGGGCCGCCCGGACCAGGGGGAGCGATCCCATGAGGAGGCCGAGGACATAACCGGTCGCGGTGCCGACGGCGTAGCCCGCGAGGACGCGGCGCAGGGTCGCCCAGACGTCCGGCCACAGGTCGCCGGCCGCCGCCCGGTCCCAGCCGTCGGCGAGGATCGTGGACGGCGCCGGATAGACCCGGTCGTCGATCCAGGCACTGCTCGCGGCCAGTTGCCACAGCAGGACGAGGAGCAGCGGCACGGCCACGGCCAGGGACAGCTCAAGGGCGCGGCGCCTGCGGTGGGCGCGGACCGGTTGCAGTTCGCGGACGCCGGGGCGGCGGACCAGGACCGCCTCCCGGTCGGGCAGCACGGTCGTCATGCCGGCACCGCCTCCTTGCGCAGCAGGTCCCACAGCTCGCCCTTGAGGGCCGTGAACGCGGGGGCCGAGCGGATGTCGCCGGTGCGCGGGCGCGGGAACGGCGGCCGGTGCTCGGCGATGATCCGGCCGGGGCGCGCGGACATCACCAGGACGCGGTCGCCGAGGACGATCGCCTCCTCCAGGCTGTGCGTGATGAACAGGGTGGTCGTGCGCAGCGCCTGGGTGATCTCCAGCAGTTCGTCCTGGAGGATCGTGCGCAGTTGGGCGTCGAGTGCGGCGAACGGCTCGTCCATGAGCAGGAGTTCGGGCTCCACCGCCAGGGCGCGGGCGATCGCCACGCGCTGGCGCATGCCGCCCGAGAGCGTCGCCGGGTAGGCGTGGGCGAAGTCGGCGAGGCCCAGCCGGGCCAGCCAGTCGGCGGCGCGGGCGTTCGCCTCGCGGCGCGGGACGCGCTGGATCTCCAGGCCGAAGCGCACGTTCGCCTGCACCGTCTTCCAGTCGTAGATGCCGTAGTCCTGGAAGATCATGGCGACCGGGTGGGGGCTTGTCGTGCGGATCTCCAGCGTGCCCGTGCTGGGGCGCAGCAGGCCCGCGGCGACGCGCAGCAGCGTGGACTTGCCGCAGCCGGAGGGGCCGACGACGCAGACGAACTCGCCTGCGGCGACCGTGAGGTCAAGGGGGCCGAGGGCGTCGACCGGGTGGGGGGTTCGGCCGAAGGTACGGGTCAGATCGGTGGCTCGGAGTTTCGGATACGGCTCTCCCACGGGCGTCTCCTCGCGGAGTGCGGTACGGACTGGTGGGCGCCGTTGACCATATGACGGGTCGTCAGATTCAGGAAGCCCGTACGCAGCACAAAGCCCCGGCATCCGTCGATGCCGGGGCTCGCACAGGCGCTGTCGGGCGGGTGTCAGGCGCTCGCGCAGTCCGGGCACAGCCCGCGGTAGGTCACCTCGACGTCCGAGACCGTGAAGCCGAAGCGCTCCGAGTCGGGGAGGTCGGCGAGCGGGTTCCCGTTCGGGTGGACGTCGCGGATCGAGCCGCAGCGGGCGCACACCAGGTGGTGGTGCGGCCGGTGCGCGTTCGGGTCGTACCGCTTGGCCCGTTTGTCGGTGGCGACCTCAAGCACCTCGCCGATGGAGACCAGCTCGCCGAGGGTGTTGTAGACGGTCGCGCGGGAGATCTCGGGCAGTCGGGTGACGGCTCGGGCGTGGACCTCGTCGGCCGTCAGGTGGACGTGCTCGCCGTCCAGGACCTCGGCCACGACGCGGCGCTGCGCGGTCATTCGCCATCCGCGTCCGCGCAGCCGTTCCAGAAGGTCACTCATGACAACCAGCCTACCAGTTAAAGCGACCAGGTCGCGACCAGGTGTGACTTTGGATTGACGTTTGACTTAGACAATGTCCATTGTAGGATCGGATTGGGCTTTGGCCAAGGACCAAGATCAGTGGCAAGTGACGCAGGAGGCACACGTGACGCAGGGACCGCTCACGACGGAGGCCGGTGCTCCGGTCGCCGACAACCAGAACAGCGAGACCGCGGGCGTCGGCGGCCCGGTGCTCGTCCAGGACCAGCTGCTGTTGGAGAAGCTGGCGCACTTCAACCGGGAGCGCATTCCGGAGCGCGTGGTGCACGCCCGGGGCGCCGGTGCGTACGGCACCTTCACGGTCACCGCCGACGTCACCCGCTACACGCGCGCCGGTTTCCTCTCCGAGGTCGGCAAGCAGACGGAGACCTTCCTGCGCTTCTCGACGGTGGCCGGCAACCTGGGTGCGGCGGACGCCGTCCGTGACCCGCGCGGTTTCGCGCTGAAGTTCTACACCGAGGAGGGCAACTACGACCTCGTCGGCAACAACACCCCCGTGTTCTTCATCAAGGACGCTCTGAAGTTCCCGGACTTCATCCACACCCAGAAGCGCGACCCGTACACCGGCTCCCAGGAGCCCGACAACGTGTGGGA